>WJJU01000486.1 GCA_014729595.1 Chitinivibrionales bacterium | reverse complement strand
GGCTATGGCAAGGTAGAAGTTGCGCGCCGGAGATCGATCTTTTTTGCGTTGCGGCTGATGTCGGATCGTAAGCGCTTGTTCAACGGTAAAACTTTTTTTTCAAGAAATCGGAGCCGAGGAGTGTGAGTAGCAGTATTCATGAAGAATGTGGCGTTTTTGGGGTTTTCAACAACGGCGACGCCTCCAGATTGACCTATTTAGGACTCTATGCGCTTCAGCACAGGGGTCAGGAAAGCGCTGGTATCGCCTCTTCGGACGGCAGCCGTATTGTCTTTCACCGCGGCATGGGCCTAGTGAGTCAGGTTTTTAACCGTCCCGCGATTTTCGACGATCTTCCCGGGAAATCGGCGATTGGGCACAATCGCTATTCCACCGCCGGATCATCGACTAATACCAATGCGCAACCGTTGGTAATCGATTTCAAGGCGGGACAGCTTGCCGCGGCGCACAATGGAAATCTGGTGAACGCCCGATCTCTGAGGGCGGAGATGGAAGAAGACGGTTCCATTTTCACCACCACGACCGACAGCGAGGTGATATTGCACCTGGTCGCGCGTTCGAAACATCACACGATGGATACGATGATTCTCGATGCGTTGTCTCGGGTCAAAGGCGCCTATTCGGTCCTTTTTATGACCAAAGAGGCGCTCTACGGTGCGCGTGATCCTCGCGGGGTCCGGCCTCTGATACTAGGGAAGGCGGGGGAGAGCTATTTCCTTTCTTCCGAGACGTGCGCATTCGATCTGATCGGTGCAACTATGGTGCGGGAGATTGAACCGGGTGAAATGGTGCGGATCACGGCGGACGGTGTCACCAGCTACCGCATACCCGTCTTCGGCAACATCGGCGGTCCCGCTCATTGCGTATTCGAATTTATTTACTTTTCGCGACCCGACAGCTACGTGTTCGGTACCAATGTCGACAAAGTGCGGCGGAAACTTGGCCGCCAACTGGCCCGCGAGTATCCAACCCCGGATGCCGATTTGGTGATGGGCATACCGGACTCGGCCACTACCGCCGCTTTGGGCTATTCCGAGGAATCCGGTATCCGGTTTGATATTGGTTTGATTCGTAACCACTACGTTGGACGGACCTTTATTCAGCCGGCGCAGCACGGCCGTGATTTTGGCGTAAGAATAAAATTCAATACGGTCAAGGGCGTGCTAAAAGGGAAAAAAATCGTTATTGTCGATGATTCCGTAGTTCGGGGCACGACCATGCGCAAAATTGTGGCGCTTCTCAAAACCGCCGAACCCGGCGAAATTCATCTTCGTATCTCTTCACCCCCGGTGTTGTGCCCGTGCTTTTACGGGATCGACATGCCGACGACCGACGAGCTGATCGGCGCTTCGAAAGCCACCGACGAGATTCGGGATTACCTTGGGGTAAACTCGCTCGGCTATTTGTCCATCGACGGCATGCTCTCGGTGGTTCCCGGTCCTCGGGAGAATTTCTGTGCCGCTTGTTTCAACGGACGCTACCCAATGCCGGTGGCGGAGGATGAACGTCGAGCCGCGGCGCTAAATGCAAAGTCATAAGAACTCGATGGATATGCCGTCGACTGTCGCATGGCCGTCGTTGTAGTTTCTTACCCCGGAGGCCACTGCATCAAACGCCCGCTAAGTATGTGCACGTGGATATGCGGCACCGCTTGACCGGCGTTTTCACCGGCATTGACCACCAACCGATAACCACCCTTTTCGGGAAATTTGCGCTCACGCACAACCGTGCTTACGGCGTTCATCACCCGATCCATAGTCTCCATTTGCCCGGAGGGTATCTCGTGTATTGCGGCGTAATGGTCTTTGGGAATAGCGAGTAAGTGGATGGGAGCTTTGGGGTCGATGTCGTTGATAACGATTGTATGTTCGTCTTCGTAGACCTTCTCCGCCGGTATCTCACCTTTCACAATTTTGCAAAACAGGCAATCGGCCATAAAATAACTCCTTCTTCGAGCTTACATGAGGGAACTCAATAATACAAAAATAGTCCCCTGTCCCGAAAATTCAAAGGAACCATACCTTCAATGCCTCTTTCAGTCATGCGACCGGGTTCAGGGTATGGCGTGAGGAGCACTACGCGAAGTTCCGCGGTTTATCAAACTTGGTTCGCACCCCCGCTCGTTCGCAGTAATCATACAAAGGACAACCGTCGCAACGCGGATTGACCGGCTTGCACGTATGTTGGCCGAACGAGACAAGGTAGGCGTTAATCGTGGTCCAGTAGCGTTTGGGCAGTATTTCTCGCAGACGCATCTCCGTCTCATACGGCGTCTTGGTTTTTACGTATCCCCATCGATTGGTGATGCGATGAACATGGGTGTCGACACAGACGGCCGGTTTGTTGAATGCGACCGCTACTACGAGATTGGCTGTTTTGCGGCCGACACCGGGAAGGCGCGTGAGTTCTTCGACCGTCTCCGGTATGCGTCCCCCAAACTCCCGCTCAAGTACCTCGGGAAGCTGTTTGAGGTGCTTGGCTTTGGCATTGGCAAAGCCGACCGGATATATCAGTTCCCGTATAAACGGCTCGGAGAGCCGTTGCAACTCGGAGGGGGAAGAGGCGTGTGCGAACAGGCGCCCGGAAGCGGCCGTGGTGGTCTCATCGCGGGTACGGGCGCTGAGAATCGTGGATGTGAGAACCTTGAATGGATCGTGTGTGTGGGCGGCGATCAAATCGACGATCGGCATGCGGTGCTTACGGAACTCCCGCTTGAGGATCCGGTAGCGTTTGGCCATCACTTTGTCGGTCAACCCTGCTTCTCCATGGTAGTCCAAGCGGCTCGGCGCGGGTAGTTTATAAAACACTAAAAGATACTAGATTTTAACGCATCGCGTGTACAATACAAGCGTGGGCGGCTTTGGACTTGAGTAAATGTAGTGAGTTTTGCCGGTGACGCGGAGCCGGTTGAGTATTGACGGAAGTCCACTGTTGCGTGGGCATCCTTCTTCGTGATGATTATCTCGATAGAGTATATACCTTGATCTCGCGGAAAATATTTTCACGGTTCGACCAAGTTGATTCCCCATTGCTTTTATTGCAATGAGATTGAACCTTACGAATACCTAAATGTGTGCAATTATGAGAATTCTGTTAGAGTGTGCCGGCCGACTTGACAGCTTAATGAATATGCGATACTATAAGGGTGCGATCAATAAAATTTAGATGGATCTCATGGGTGTGGGGTTCGTTTCACCACCGCCTTTCTCGTAGGAGGGATTGTATGTCTTTTAATCATCTGCATCAAACGGTACTTGGGCTGTCCGCTGTTCTATGGACCGCTTTAGTAGCGGTCCCGTCCGCGATTATGGCTCAAGGCGAGGTTCTGTCCGGTTTCGAAGAATTTTCCGTCGCCGAGGTTATGGGGCCGTCAAACCCCACCTCGGCAACCGTCGAGGAGTACGATTCAGTGAGCGAGACATGGGTGGTCACGGATAATATGCAATTTTCTTGGGATGCTCAAGGGCGGCTGAGCCAATTGATCAGCACGGATTCGGATATGGGTGGCGAGTTGGGAAGCATGGAAGGCGGATTGCAGAAAGTGGCACTCGTTTACAATACCAGTGGCGACATGACCTCCATTACTATAAGTTTTAAAGAAGACGAATCCGACTCCTGGGCTGATCTGATGCGGGTCGTCGGTACTTATAATGCCTCGGAGCAACTTACGGAAGAAAACACCGAAATGAATATGGGGTTGTTATTTGGTGGGGTAGACCAATGGGTGACCGCAGGAAGAAACGTACATGAGTACACTGAAGGTAAGAGAGCAAAGACAATAAGCTACGAAGGATCCGAATTGGGCGGGCAGCAGCTTCGGATTACCGAAGAGACTGTGTATACTTATGATGCTTCGGGTAATCTTATAGAAAAACTGACGAAAATGGATATGGAAGTGGACACCTTGGTGAACAGCGAGAAATATGAATACACCTATGAGGCCGACGGTGAGCGGGCAAGTGAAGCGTATTATTCATGGAGCGGTTCCGCCTGGATCGGCCAAGAGAAATATCTTTATACAAAGATCGAGAACGTAGGTGGTGGTTATAGCAATGTGATCGTTAGTCAGGTAGGCGACGGCGGCGGCTGGGAAAACGATACCCGCGATTCCGTCACATATACCGCTGACAAGGTACCGACCGGCGCGATAGAGGAAACGTGGAATGGTAGCGAATGGGTTCAATCAGGAAGGACCTCAACGTCACTGGATTCAGAAGGGCGGCTTGCGCAGTTCCGGACGGATGAATATGCCGACGGTTCTTACACACCCGTTGATCGAATGACCTTGGCCTATGAGCAGGCGGGGATTGTGTTGCACGGCAAAGGAGCCATGCAACAAGCACAAGGCCTCCGTTTATGCGTCAGACACAATGTACTAACGGCGTCGTTTATGGTCGGCGTGATGAGCCCCGTATCCTTATGTGTCCGCGATATCAAGGGGCGTCGGCTGAATTCGCCGGCGGTAACGAGAACTCTATCGGCGGGTACTCATTCATTGGATATTCCGTTGAACGGTATGGCGCCGGGACACTATGTCCTTAGCCTACGTTCGGCCGGCGCGGTTTCGCGAGCCGTGTTCAGTGTAGTCGAATAATCACCAAAAAAAAACTGTTCTGCTTTGGCAAACCGCAGAATAGTACGCATGTGCCAAAGCAGAACAAGATATTAATCGTCGCCGCTGAACACTCCCGCCCGCATGAGGTAATACAAAAGCGTGAGCAGCGAGCTGACGGCCGCCGCCAAATAGGTAAGGAACGCTGCGTTGAGCACTTTCCCGGCATCGAGGGCCTCACGTTCCGTCACTACGCCCGTTCGCACCATCATTCGCTTTGCCCGCGCGCTTGCGTCCCATTCCACCGGCAGTGTCACCAGCGAAAACAACACTGCCACGCTAAACAGTAGTGCTCCAAGTAAGATGAGCTTTTGCGAGAAGAAAAGACCCATCATAATGACGATGTACGACAGGCTGCTGGATACATTGGTTGCCGGTACCAATGCGCTTCGCAGGTGAAGCGGTGCAAAATGAACGGCATGTTGGACTGCATGGCCGGCTTCATGACACGCAACGCCGATAGCCGATAGGCTGGAGCCGCGGTATACGTTTGGCGATAGCCGCAATGTGCGGCTCATTGGATCGTAGTGGTCGCTCAGGAAACCCGAAACCTCTTCCACTTTGACATTATCAATATCGGCTCGCCTGAGCATCTCCATCGCCGCTTGGGCGCCCGTGAGTCCCTGCCGAGAAGCTACGCGGGAATATCGAGAGAACGTCGACTTCGTTTTATACGAGGCCCACAGCGCAAGAAGAAGCCCTGGAAGAGCAAAGAGTAGGTAGGCTGGATCGAACCATAGCATAGCCGGTCCCTCCTTTGGATTATGATCAATTTTCGGTTGCGGTGCTACCGGAGCCGCGGCCGAGCATTCATATTAACGTGCGATGCGGTCGGATATTGAACATTTGCGGGCGAATCCGCCGGAAAATAGCAACACCAAGTCGCGGATTCGCGCACTTAGCTTCGTGAAAATTCTACAAGTGTTTTTTGATATGCCCGCGGAGTGCCGATATCGAAACGGTGGCCTTGCACCAAGTAGCCTGATATACCGTTTTCTATGCGCATCCTATCCAGACATGGCGTGAGCTGGATCTCGCCGAAATGGCGCACATTATGACTCACATGCTCATCCAGATAGGCAAACACTTCCGGCGTAAGAACATAGAGCCCGAATACGGTCAAGTATTCCTCTTCGGCCAAGTGCTCAACCCGCAAGTGGTGGCGGGCGTACTCCTTGTCGGGTTTTTCGGCGAATTCGGTCACCGAAAGGAGACCCGGCTGTTTTTCCCAAATTCCCGATGCGCAGCCGTACCTGTGTACGTCGCTTTCGGCGGTTGTCTTGAGGCCCACGACACTCCGCTTTACTTCTTCGTAAGTGTCTATAACCTGTTTAGCGCACGATGTGTCGCCACTCGATGCGTAGAGGTGATCGCCGAGTAAAAGTAGAAATGGTTCGTTGCCGACCCAATCACGCGCACTCCAAACGGCATGCCCGAAACCGTCTTGACTTTCTTGGGTGACGAACGATACTCGGCGAGCCAAGTTCCGCAAATAGTCATTATATTTTTGATCCTCTTTCGAGAGCTTATTAAAATTTTCGATAGCGGGCGGGATAGCAAAGAAATCTTCAAAAAGCGGGCGTTCACCCGGCTGTACAACCAGACAGACCTCTTCGATGCCGGCACTGAGCGCTTCTTCCACAATGGCGAGTATGACCGGTTTGGCGCGTCCATTACGGTCGATAATCGGAAAAAGCTCCTTTTTGATTGCTTTGGCGGCGGGGAAGTGGTTGGTGCTGAACCCGGCCGCCGGAATAACCGCTTTGCGGACCCGCTTTCCCGCACCCAGCGTCAGCTTCAGGCATGTCATCTTCAGGTCGCGCTCGATAATCTGAATCGCTTTTTCTTGGCTTTCCTTGTCTTTGGCAATGAACTGTGCGGTGCCGTCCCCCTGAGATCCTACGCCTTTGCCGCCCCAAATGTAGGGTTTGAGTGGGTCATGCGATAGTACCTTATGCAATTTTGGGGCGGTAAGCTGTGAAGGGCAGGCCGGTCCCACATGCTTGTCGAACGCCTCTTGCGCTTCGCTCATCAACCGACCAACACGACGACCGTCGCCCGCACGCAGTGCCGCTATCGCTTCGCGAGTGATGCGGGCGCTCTCGGGGCCCAGGTAGCGTTGCACATTCCGCTGAAGCTCATCCTCGGCGAACGGATAGCAACGATTCAGCTTAGCCAGAATTTCCTTTGTATCCTTTCCGGCCCGAAGGTCCACAATTACGAAATGTAGATCCCCTCCGACGGTTAGTTCCTCCACATCGGTACGCTCGCCGTCGAACGTCATCAGAATCGGACGGTTGCCATACGCACAACCTTGGTCCATCCTTCCGCACCGCGAGGGGGTGGTTATCTCGCCGAGATAGCCGAATTCCATTTCGCCGCGAATAGTCATTTTCAGATCGTAGATGCGGTTAAAAGCACGTGCAACCATTACACAGACCGCGGCGCTTGAGGACAATCCCTTTTTGACCGGCAAATCGGTTTTATAATTATCGATTTCCAGTCCGCGAACACGATAGTGCGTCAGCACCTGATGAGCTACGCCGGCCGCATAGCTGAAGAACCCCCCCTTTTGCGCCGCTTGGAGCAACGCCCGTCTGTCCATGGGAAGCTCCAACGGCTCAGGGCGAGAACCGTCGCTTAAACATGGCTTGAATATCAGCTTGGTGGGGTGCGCCTTAACGTTGGCGTGGATTCCCTGATTTGTGCCCGCAATTATAGTATAGCCGCGCTCGAGTGCCGCGTTGGTGCGGCGATACTGTCCCGCCCAGTCGGTATGTTCTCCAAAAAGGCAAATCCTGCCCGGAACAAAAAGTTTCATGCCACCATGCTCCACTTTGCAGCTAAAATCAAGTGAATATATATCGCGACTTGCACGCGGCCAAGACAGACGGGGCAAAATTCTTCCCTATCGACCTATTTTGTACCGCCGCCTCCTTATTCGATTGCATTGTCGGTGTCGGCATGATACTATTCTTTATGAGACTCGCGACTCGCGCGGAAGTTCTTCGGGAGCGGTGCAATCTTGTGTGCCGCGGCATACGGAGATGAGAGACGAAAGCATAATGCTTCATGAATAATCCTATCAATGCATGGTTATGTGAAATCGTGTCTACAATATTTTTCCGTTCCTAAGCTCTTCCTACCATTCCAACGAGATTGTATTTTGATATGGATGACGGGGCGTTTTCGTGCTCACGGATATCTTCCGGCCTTTTCTTACCCACTACAGATAAACGGGTGGTATGCGCGCTAGGTGAGTTCTTGATCAATATGGTCCAGGCGGTACTGTGATATTTTCCGAAAATGAAATTGCCAAAATTGCCTTCCCTTCGGTGGTTGAGCGTGGACGCGAGTTGTTGGAATGCGGTGCGGTTCAATCGCTTCAGCTTGTTGGTTCCGACACGATAGCGTGCGTTCGGCATGATGTGATTTTTCGCGTGGTAGTTGGTGAGAGCGAGGGGCAGTTTGCCTGCACCTGCGGTTTTTCAATGGGAGGAGCTTGTGAACACGTTGTGGCTGCAATGCTCGCCCTTTCGCGCAGGGATGCCGTGCAGACGGGGTTGCTGCTGGAGCCGGGTGATTCCACGCAAGAAGAGTCCACGCCCGCGGAAGAGCCGCCGCCCGTCGAGGAGATACGTGGAAAGCCGCGTGGAAGGCTGTATTTGACCGAGCGCGGCTCGATGCTGCTGGTAGAGCTTAGATTCGCCTATCATGGCGGCTGCGTAGAGTTCAGTCGGGGAGAACCGTACAAAAGCCGGGTTGTGCCCGACGGGCACGGGGGGTTTGTGCGAATTCTGCGAGCGCGCGCACGAGAATTGTCGCTGGTGTCGGACCTCGATGAGTTCGGCCTTGTTCCATATCAGGCGGGTACATTCACGCCGTCCGACGATGCGCGGCAATGGGTATTGGATACTTTACCCGTGTTGTCCGCTCAGGGTTACGAAATATTTGGAGAGGCCAATCTTCGGAGTTTCAAGACGCGGGAGGGCAAACCGGAGCTTTCGGTAAGCGTCGCCAAAAGTGAGGGCTTGCTGGAATGTAATGTCTCGGTAAACGTCGACGGCGTTCCGGTTCAGCTCGCGGCCATTCTCCAAGCCGCGCGCGATAACAATCGATATGTTCTACTTTCGGACGGCTCGACCGGAATGCTGCCCGAGGGATGGCTTCAAAAATTCGCTTCATTGTTTGCCGTGTTTGAACATGATACCGAAAATGATCGGGTTCAAATTCAACCCGCCCAGCTCCCCGCTCTCGATATGTTGTGCGAGATGGCCGATCACACTCAAACAGAAGAAAGTGTTGAGCGGATACGCGAACGGTTCCGCGATTTCAGAGGAATCGAGCACGCCCCGCTTCCCGAAGGTTTCGAGGGATCGCTTCGACCCTATCAGCAAGCGGGTTACGATTGGCTTTGTTTCTTGCGGAAGCATGGATTTGGGGGATGC
>WJJU01000485.1 GCA_014729595.1 Chitinivibrionales bacterium | reverse complement strand
GAAGCAAGCTTTGATACCAGAGCACGGCCGAAGGATTACTGAAATCGATATGCGCCACGTAAGGACAACCGGCTATACTAAAACGCAACTCGGCTTCATTGTCGGCCGCGGGGAGGAATCCTTTTTGTTGCGCTTCCTCGGCCAATTCGGTGCCCTCGGCGACGGCCGGCAGTTGCCACAAGCTAATTCGAACGCCCATATCCCGCATTCGCTTCATATACGCGGCGGGATTGGGAAAGCGCTCTTCATTGAACTTCCACTCGCATGCCCAGTTTTTTGCAAACCAACCGGTATCAAGGTGAATAACATCGAGAGGAAAATCACCCTCCCGCATCCGCTTCGCCACCCCCTCGGACTCTTCGGCCGAGAAATAAGTCATTCTACTCATCCATGTTCCGTACGACCATACGGGGACCCTGCGCGGAAAACCCGTAAGGCGACGATAGTTGTACTGCACCCGCTCGACCGATCCACCACCTATAATAAACAAGTCCAATCGCGAGTCTTCGATTGCTCCCTGCATTGCTCGTGTGGATACTCCCGCGGGCGAAAGGCGTACATGCGCGGAGGTCAAAACGCAGAGGCCGTAGGGGCGACTTGACACTATGAAAGGTACATTCTTGTAAGCCCTTGAAGTATGCGCCCCGCGAGCGTCGACATTTTGCAGCTCTATGGTGCTTCCCGCAAGATTCATTCGCAAAAAACGCTCTCCCGTCCCCGCGAACTTCTCGTTGGGATCCGCATGAAATGCGAAAAGTGAACGTACGAGCCCCTCACTCGGTTTCTCGAAACCGATCGCAACGGATTCATACGTACGGCTGAATAAATCATAGGCGGCAAAAGGTACGGCCGTTTCGCCGTCGGGATATAGAGTAACATCAAACCCGGCGAGCTTATCGGCGTCGGCGGGCTCCGGCGAAAGATCCCCCCACGGCCTCATAACCGGACTGATCATATTGACCTCAACACGAATGTCACCGTCGGAATCGCGTACGATCCATGCCTTATCGGTTTTTTCCACCGTTAATTTATTCGTTACCGTGTCTGAAGTCGGCTCAAGCATGGGATTATCTTCATCCGGCTCTATTTGGCCCGCGAAAGCTACCGACGCACGAAGAATATTCTTTCCGTATGCCCTGAGAACAATAGGAAAGGTTAGGGTTTGCCGATCGGTGTCGACGGAATCCGGCACGAAAGGAACGGTAAGCGTCACGCCGTCATTCTCTTCTCGTATATCGGTTGGACGGCGAGCAATCCACAACGAGCGCGCACCGCTCCGAGGGTCACTCTCGCCGAGCATATTCGTATAGAATGAATTCATCTGCGGCATATCTTACCTCCACTACTAGTTATGACCAAAGGAAAAGGTTTGTGATTCGGAATGGTCTCCGGTTTCCGACGGTATAAAATACACCGTAACCAATAAAGTAAATTAGTCATTTGCGCATATTTATCACTCCAAGCACAATTTGTGTTAAGGGGCCAACCATTGAAAAACAGACCCAAAGGTCAGGCCACACCGTATCAATCAACAGCAACCCAGCTCGGAGTACCAGAAAACAAAGGAAACGTATGCATGATAGCTTTTGATTCAGTCACAGTCCGCGCCGGCGCAACAACACTCCTCCACGATATCACATTCTCGATGGAAAAGGGTGAAAAGGTGGTTATCGGCGGACCCACGGGCTCCGGTAAATCGACGATTCTCATGACTCTGCTCGGCGCTCACGTTCCGGCCAAAGGAACGATCAGGTTCAACGGTATACCGCTTTCACCGGCAACAGTCGGCACAATCCGAAAACAAGTCGCCTACATTGCTCAAGAACCGGTTTTAGGTACCGGCCTTGTTCGAGAGGGTCTGCTGTTGCCGTTTTCATTCAAAGCCAATCGCCATAGGCAACCCTCAGTCGATCAAATCAACGCCACCCTAAGCCGGCTCCTTCTTCCCCCGGCGATACTTGATCGTGATATAGCTCTTATCTCCGGCGGAGAAAAACAACGAATCGCCATCGCGCGGGCTTTGCT
>WJJU01000484.1 GCA_014729595.1 Chitinivibrionales bacterium | reverse complement strand
GGCTTACACTCGGGCATAGCACAAATTAATCTCGACAACGGGTCTGTGCGCCCCCGTCGCCCAGCGTCCTAATTGTGTCCCGCGGGCGGCGAACGCCAACCAACCGCGGAACCGGCCACTTTAATTAAGCGGCCATGGCGTAAGAGTAGTCTTCGCCAATTACTGTTTGCCGGATGATTTACGAGGCCAACCGACATCCTCGGCATGCTGTCCATGTCTTCTACATCGCGTCGAAAACCAGTACACCCCCCCAATTGCGGTATCTAAATCAAAGATCAGCGATTGAATACCAACCGCGAAGATTGAATCCTGAGAACTACATTACCACGATTTGCCGGTGATGTTGCCCTTTAGTCCGTGACCATTTCTAATTCGGCCATACCCCCCGAGATATTTTCGGCCGTGGCCAATCCAAAATTACCTTATACTGACAAGGATGTCAATAGTTGTAGCGTGTGGCCGGCACCGGTGTCGTCGCTATATCTCTATTACGCCGACTCTCGCACAATGAACTTAGTCATAAGTTCTTTGTGCTTTTTGCTCGATTCACGCCCCTCGATTTTATCAATGATCATGTTTATTGCGTAATCGCCCATCTCCAGTTTGGGTTGCCGGACGGTGGTAAGGAGAGGTTCGACTACTTCGGCGGCGGGGATGTCGTCAAAACCGACAATCGCCAGTCCTTCGGGGATCGAAATATTCGCTTTTTTGGCTTCTTTTATGATACCAATGGCGACCATGTCGCCGGCGGGCACAAATACCGCCGTCGGCTTATGCGAATTTCCCCGCAGCTCGGCGAACGCATTAACCCCGTCGGTTATGCCGTCATCGTGCGTCTCAAGTACCAGTTCTTCGCGGTAGGAAATGTTGCGGTGCTCGAGCGCATTACGATAGCCGGCCAGCCGATCGTCGGTGGGCAAGTTGGCTTTGCGGCAAAGGACGCAGGCGATTGAGGTATGACCTTTGTCCATGAGGTACGACGTGGCGTCGTAAGCGCCTTGGGTGTTGTTAACATAAACCGAATCGAGGAATTCGCACTTACGCGCCACCATAACACAGGGAACACTTTCTTCCTTAAACACTTTGAGTTCTTCATCGGTTCCCGAAGTCCCAATAAGAATAGCGCCGTCGATACGCCGCTCCCGTGCCAAGCGCTGAAAAAGTTGTGATTCCGTTTCGTTTTGCCCGATGGTATCGAACAGTTGAACCGTATAATCAATATCGCGGTTTGTGCTCTTGATTCCCTGCAAGACGCGAACGACGAAAGATGAAGCAAGATTGGGTACAATGACACCAATGGCGTTAGACTTTCGCGTCGCCAGCCCACGGGCAATGGCATTGGGGTAATAATTGAGTTCCCGAGCTATTGTGAGCACTTTTTGGCGTGTTTTTTCCGAGATATTCGGCTTGTTGTTGATAACCATCGAGACTGTAGCTGATGTGACTCCGGCACGCTGTGCGATATCCTTGAGTGTTACCTGCATATATGCCCGTCCTTTGCAAAGCTCGATGTTATTCAGAGTAGTTAGAAATCCACGCGCACTTTCATGCCGACGGTTTCAACCGTAGCATCGATCATGGGTTCGAGCTGAATTTTGTGTCGATAGTCATGGAGATGGGCATCTACGGTTGCATCGAAAATACCGTAGAAATAAAAGAAAATTGCATACCATAGAAACATATTCCGTTTCCTGAACACCTCGTTGTATCGTCCGATCCAAACGGCTTCATAACCGTTGAGTTCCGTGGTGGACTGCGCTTCCTTACGCCCTTCAAGCGCACTGCTCATGAGACGATTGTAGTTATATGCCTGGTAAACAAGCATAGTCTGTATCGTCCATATCATGCCGGCTTTTGTGAACGAACCGTTGTAGAGCTGCCCGAGGCCCAAAGCGGGAATGGCCGACAACAATGCGGCTCGGGCGGGTACACGGGGTTCGTTGTCGGAAAAGTAATTACTGCATTGCAAGGCATTCATAATATTCCAAAGATATGAACCCGTAAGCCACCCTGCGCTGTGATACAAGCCGTATTTTGCGATTTGATGCTCATATTGGTCGAGTCGTTTTTCCATGCGGTACCCGTTGAGAGTTGCCTTGATTTCGTCGCGGCCGGTGTCGTCCTCGGCCTCCTCGAACAGCTCGCGATGTATCGCTATCGGCCGGTTCCAAAGATCAACTTCATCTTGCTTCAGTTCAACCGCTTTAGCCCGATTGAGTACAACAAGGCCCATAACTATTTCC
>WJJU01000483.1 GCA_014729595.1 Chitinivibrionales bacterium | reverse complement strand
CGACCATATCGAATCCGACAAATCGTCCTCGACGGGGAATGCTTTGGGTGGTTACACAAACCGATAACGCCCCGGGCCAAAGGGTCTTTTTTCCGGCATCCATAGTCAATGCGCATACCGGTTTCGATTTGGTGAGCAAAAACCGGTGGGCCACACGTTTTATTTGGCGCAACGTCCCCCTTCCCTTTCCCATGATGGACGAGGTTGATCTGGCATGGGCCGAGAATTGGCCAATCGATCGGGGCGTATTCGCCAACAAGATTGAAGGGACCTGGATGGCGTCCCACAGCGTAACGCACAAGCGGGGGTATGTACGCGTTTTCGGGCGCAACCCGGTTGGAATCAAATACTTCGGCAATCAATACATGGTCGAATTTTTCACCGGCGTATCACGAAACCTCTCGACCTACCGCGTATTCGAGCCGCAAGAAAGCGCAACACTTCGTGAGCGCATTATTCCCACCATTGGAATGAGCTGGGTAACCGACGCTTCGTTAAACGGCGTACTTGGTATCTACCGGACCTCCGACTCACTCTGCATAGAGTATCTGATCGCCGATACCACCGGTCTTGGCGGCGATTCACTGCAACTGTCGGTTGGCGGTGAACGAAGCCTTCTTGCACGATCAACCGTACCCTGGATCCCCGGCACGACGGTTCAAATGGCGATTCCAAGCGAAAAATGTGGAGAAAAGGTATCTCTGAAAGTACAAACCACCGACAAACGCAGCCCCCGCATACTACGACGAGGATTTCGTCTCCGGCACCACCCAACCGTCCTGCACGACAGAATTCTTGTACCGGATACCATACCGCTGCTGGATACCGCTTTGCTGCGCGAGCCGCCGATTGAGGAAATTATAGCAACGCAAGGCTCATCGATGATACCGAAAACCGCGCCCAATGATTCCGTCACTAAAAAGCCTTGGAAGCGTGCCGATACGACAATAGGAATGCACCACAATTGCGTTTTTCAATTCCCCATGCGCACTCGAAAAGACCAATCCGCACCAAAAATTCATGTGCGAACCAAAGGCCTTCGCAAGGTATCGGCGGCGGTTCGCACCAACGATCGAACCTTTATACTGGATGAAGGTGCGCTTTATATATACCGACAAATCAAAGAGCGTGACGACGGCATGTGTCCTTTCGGCTATCCCAGCATTTATCCAAGCCGAATCGATTCCTGCTATGCAGGTCTGATTGAGCGTACGAAGCAGCCCACGGGGGACACGAAATGGCTCGGCGATCTACTCCTCCACAACAATAAACTGGTTGTAGCGCTCGGAAAGCGCCTTGAGGTCAGAGATTCCTTAGGAGAACCGCTCGATACCATTATCCTCAACGATTATCCCGCGTCTTTAGCCACGCTTGATGAACAAAATGTGCTTGTCGTGCTACCGTTCAAACACGCGCTCATGTCGGTAAATCTTGCCGACGGCCAAAAGGAAATCATACCTTTAGGCATTCCGGATTTTCACTATCCCCTGGGCATTGCGGCCGTCCCCGGAGGATTCGTGGTTAGCTCGGCGGTGTCAAAGAAGCTCATTTTTGTTTCCGATAACTTACGCGAACAACGCCATTTTGCCGAACTTCCCTCGGATGTTCTTCGTTACCAATTCCCCGGTATACAGGCGGTGGCGTGGCATTCCAAGCTGCAATGCTTGCTGGTGGAATGTCATGAACAATTGGGAATTCTCAAAGTTGGTCCGGACGGAAAACTTTTGGGCCGTTTCGGTACGGCGGGACCGCAAGACCATGAACTGATTCATGTAACCGACATCTCTGTGGACGACGCCGGCAACGTACTGGCCCCCACCCTGCATGCCCGGCATCACAAGCGCGCACAGGTGAAGCTGTACTCTCAAGAAGGAATGTTTTTAGGAACGCTTGGAAATCGCTATACCGCCCATAGAAATTCTCTCAGTTTCGTATACCCTTTCGACGAAAACAAGATTATCGGCGTTCACCGTCAATACAACTCCATCACCGTCGCGGACTCTTTAGGCTATTTTGTTTCGGCGCAAAGTGCTTACGGATGGAAGCCCTCGCTGATAATACAGCCTTGCGGAGGGGATTTCGATCGGCGATTCGGTTATTTCCTGGCTGACGGCGAAAAAGGCGTGGTTCACCAATTCTCGCCGGAGCTTGCGTTCGTGGCGGAACTCGACATTCCCGAGGAGCCGTTCAAACTGTTCCCGGTCGGCTTGTCTCTTGACAACACCGGCAACCTCCACGTGCTCTCATCCAACGAAAACGGGGTTGCCCTCTTTGTTCCAACCGGCCGGAGCGAGCCCGGAACCACCCGCTATGCATACGCGAAAACTTACCACCTACCCGGGCGCCGGGCATGCGCTCAGCGAATCTATCGACAAAACGAGCTGATTGTCGTGGTCGATATCTCGGGCTCCAAAGCCTATCGATTTGACTCGCAGGGTACTTTCAGGGACTCTCTTGCGCTCCCGGACACCCTGGTACCAGGCTTTATGGATGTAACGGGGCAAGATGGGGCGCTCCACATCAAGGCGATGAACCGGTCCAAACTGATTCGTATTTCACCACGGGGATCGATATCGGTTTTAGCCCCGAAGCGGTTTCCTTTTACAGCCAAAGCATTGATATCTTTGGATCAATACCCCGGTTGGTTGCCGGGGGAACGCCCCGCCGATGCGCACTATGCCGCAATTTTGCACGGAACGGCCAATCACCGCGCATATCTTGATAAAACCTTTTCGGTTATAAGCTCTTCCCAAGCAGTAGCTTTCGACGGTTCCAAAGCCGAGGCATTCGGCATTGTCGGCGACACCAAGGTGATCTTCTGCAAGGATTTTGAAGGGGTATGGAAGCTTGAAAAGGGAAGCAAAACTCCAACACCCATGCCGATCCCCCTTCCATCATCAAAGATACGACTGATCAGAGGCAAAACGGACTCCACATTCGGCATGATCACCGATTTGCCGCTTCATTATATAGAATGCACGCTCGACGGAGAAATTCTCACGCAATTTCCCGTCCAAGGAACCCGGCGCATCTACAATTTCAGCATCGCCGACAACGGCGACATAGTTCTTCCCTTCTTCGACATGCATACGGTGCAGATATATTCATTTTCGGGAGAGCTGATCAGAGAGGTTGATTTAACCACGATCGATAGAAAATTTGGTTTTCGCTTCACTGAAGCCGCACGGTTCGGCCCCGACGGTCGTCTGTACGTTTCAGATTGGGAAAGCGGCCAAATAGCCGCCATCGACGAGCGCGACGGCATTTCATTGATATTCGGCGGGGAGGTGGAAAATATCAAGAATGGGATCAATCACATGCCTTGGTTTCATTTTATCGGCGATTCATTAATCGTGACCGCCAAAGCGGGGGCGGGCGAAGTCCACCTGATAGGACTCGACGGCAAGCACTACGGAACGCTCCCGAATCCCAAAGAGTGGCGCTGGAATATATGGCATGGCGTGCGGGCAAGCCGCAACAGCATCGCATTCATGTCGCAAAAAGGGATATGGGAGATTACGATCGATCGATAGGCAAACGTGATCGAAACACGATTAAACGCCGACTCAGGTCCATTCGGGTACAGAGTCCGTTTCGGGCACTGAGGCTCTCGAAGTGCCCGAAACGGACTCTGTGATCAAAAACGGATGCATTGCGAACAGATGACCGGCAGCGCTTCGGCGAATGGCTACCTTTTCGGGAAAACCGCAATCCACGAACTATTTTTGGTCTTCGGCCGTCCCGGCCCCGTCCGTTCATCCCGTGCATTTTTTAAGAATTATCTTCCGACGCCGTAGAGCCGGCCGGAAT
>WJJU01000482.1 GCA_014729595.1 Chitinivibrionales bacterium | reverse complement strand
GCATCACGGAGGAGAGAATCTCGAGCGTCTATATCCTCACTGGTCTTCACCATTCGTTCCCCTTCGCCGCGGACGCATCCTTCAAGTGCAAGCGATACACTCCTTTTAAAACGATCTCTGACTTGCTTTCTTGGCGGACTTACTGATTTCTGATTGCGGATTTGCGGAACCCTGGATACCGAACCCTGCTCCGGCTCGACATCAGAGCTTTCCTATTATCGGTTCGTGCTTGTATATTTATCAATATATTAGGATATTGGAGCAAAAACGGCTGTTCCCGATAAATGCTCGTAAGCGGGGATCTGCCCATTGCCACGAGACTTAACGGCACTGTACACCCGGAATACTCCTCGGTGGGCGAATAGGTATAGGTCATGTGCTTTTTCCGGCTTGGACCGTCCGGCCCTGGTAGATTTTGGGAGGCGCGGCTCCCGCGATGCGTCGCATGACACAGCGCCGTGCTAAGCGGCCCGCGCGCCGTTCGCGTCGATCCCGCATGCGGAACGGCGGAGCGAAGCGAGCGGAGTCGAAACAAGTTGAATGGTCGCAAGGTCGAAAGCGAGAGGACCTGCCAATAGATATTTTGGGCAGGAATACTAAGGGAAGCATCACGCGCTTCGAGGGAGGCCTACATGCCCAGACGTTTCTCGCCCGTAATTGAAAACAAGCATGGCTGCTTGTGGATTGTTTTGCCCGATTCGATTGACATGGATAGCTGTAGCGCCATAGAAGCGCGGCTTATCCCCTTGCTCGAAGAGGCCGGTGGACGGGTTGCGATGGATTTTTCCAAGACGAGTGCCATTTACAGCTCGGGATTGGGATTAGTTTTGCGTATGAAGGCTACAATTGACGAAAGCGGTGGAAAACTTCACTTGGTTAATCTTTCCGAACGGTTGGTGGAGGCGTTTGAGAATGTTGGCTTGGACCAGGTGCTCCCGGTATACAGGACCGAGAATGATCTGAAAACGGCTCTTGAGTCGTCATCGACCGATTAACCCGCTAATATTCAAGCACTTAGCTTAGTTTCGCCAACGAGCGGAACGTATCGCGCAGCACGATGAGTATGGCCAACGAGTTGCTTAGCTGTGCCGCATCGCCGCTTTCGAGCATTGCATAGCAGTAATCATAGAGGTAAAACAGCCCATGAGCGATGTCGTCGTTGAGGCGCAGGGCCGATTGGAGCTGAGAGAGTATGTTTTGAGCTTTATCCAAAAGGCTCCTGCGTGCATCTCCCGTTTGATCCCGTGCAATCAGTATCTGCTCGACACAGCGATCGTGGAGCATCACTATCTTTTTGGACAGCGGGGCGGTTTCGACCTTCAGCCTGTTGTAATACTCGGCTACTTCCTGTGGTGAGGACCTGTTCATGCCTACTTACTCGTGAATCCGCGGCGGGGGCGGACCGCCGCCCCCGCTCCTGACCGTTCCCTTATAACCTATTGAAACAGCGCAAGTATGTGATTGGCGCTAATCTCATTGAATCGCTGAAACGCCCGCGTTCCACCTTCATGAAGAAGCTGGTTGCGGGTGAGTTCCGCCAATCCCGCAGCCATGTCTTGGTCTCGAAGTATCGATTCCGCGGCTTGGGTATTCACTTCGGCTACGGCTAGATTGTTTTGAGTTGAAGTGAACCGATTAACCATCGCCCCAATGTTACTTCGCTGCGTATTCAGCACATTGAGAGCATTGTCGATCGTTTCGACGGCGCTTGTCGCCTTTTCGAAATCCGCAACCGACGCGCCCGAAAGCCCGAGTGCGTCAACCGAAAAATCGACTTCGGGAAGCGTTACGACATCACCTTCATTAGCCCCCGTCTGGATCTGAGCGTCGCCGTCGGCCAACCCGCTTCCATCCGCGATCTCTTGGGCATTGAACTCCGTTCCCTCGGCAATACGACCGATTTCGGTGGTTAGCTGCTGAAACTCGACGTCGAGTTGCCCGCGCTGTTCATCGGTCAGGGTATCATTCCGGGCTTGAATGGCAAGTTCTCGTTGCCGTTGCAGCATGTCTTCTATTTCCGTCGCGGCCCCGTCGGCGGTGTCCAATACCGACATGGCGTCGGTGACATTGCGGTCCGCCATCTTTAACCCTCGTGCTTGGCTCCGCAACTGCTCCGAAACCGCCAGTCCCGCGGCATCATCGCTTGCTCTGTTGATCCGCTGAGCCGTCGACAGTCGCTCCAGAATCTTTCGGAGAGACCGGTTTGTCTTTTGCAGCGTCCCGCCAATCCGATTATTGGGCGTGCGGGTGGCACCCACGCCTCCGGTGCGTCCGATCTGCATAGTTCACCTCCCTGCTCGAGTGGCGCGCCACTCATCCCAAAACTTCCCCTTTCTAGTATCGGCAACTATTAGGATTACTTTAGCTTTTTTTTAAAGGATGGTGCCAACAATACACAATCCGAGCCGGGGGGAGGGACGACCATAAAGGCTGTGAGCCGACATCGAAACCTGCTTCGCCGGCCGCGACAAAGCGAGGAGGTGTGGAAGCAAGGGGCGTTGTACGGGTGCCTCCTCGGTGATATGGCAAGGCCTCCAACGCCGCGCCCCCGTTCCGCGGCCCACGCAGGCGGAATGGGGTTTAGGGATAGGCTCTATGCGTGTAATACTATTGACTTTACGCTTCAAGTTTATGCATTTTCTGTTTGGTATCAATTGTGTGGGCATTGCCCAAAAGGGCTTTATTGGGCAAATACGCACATGTGTTTGCCGTCTCCGATACTCCATCAACGTTCATTAAAGCCGAAAATCTTAATGGGTTCTATGCGAGCTGGTGCTCTATACCGGATTATGGTGCATAGGAGGATAT
>WJJU01000481.1 GCA_014729595.1 Chitinivibrionales bacterium | reverse complement strand
GTTAAACGGTTTGGTCTTGATTACAATTTTGGCCCGAGGTATACGATGAAGAAGGTTTGCCCACGCTTCAACAACATGTTCGTTAACTTTTGCGAGGTAATTAAACGACCCGAACGTCACATAGCCGTTTTTCAAACAAGGAGGATCCCCGACGGGTGGCGTCGACGACGGTGGTCGGTAGCAAAGGAATCCGCCGGGCAAACGATAGAGCCGCTCCGTGTAAACACTCTCTTGCCCTTCGGGATCGGACCACGCATCGGTTAAGCGCCAATCAATGGTCGAAAGCCCGGTCGTATTCGGATAGCCGAGGTACGTTATTGCAACCGGAGCAGGCCGAAAAAGAAATATGCCTAAGCGATTGTCGCCGCTGTGACCGGCCAAATCGACCAGCAGATCGATATGATCGCCCGTGATCAGCGAAGCGGCCTCACGGTCTGACAAGGTAGATATGTCACGCCAGACGTCGGCCTTGCTTTTCATACGCATGGTCGTAGCGTCGGGAGCCCCTACATTCGCATAGCAAAAAATTTCGAACGCGCCGCGGTTGTGGTGGTCCAAAATCGGTTCGAAAAAGTAAGCCACCGAATGCGTCCTGAAATCGGGCGAAACATAGCCTATCCGAAGACGGCGACGACCGGAAGATATCGTATTCGAGACACGTTTTGGAACCGCCGCCCTTCTTTGGCGTCGTTCCCACCGCTTATGCGCTTCGAACACCTCGGCGGCTTTTGCGTCGTGACAATAGCACCGACACATCAGATAATTCGAACCGGCCACGGCGTAATCCGGTTTTACCCGTATGGCATTTTGATAGCTTACCAACGCTTCGCAAATCCTACCGCCGTCTTTGAGTACATTACCCAAGTTATTGTGCGCCTCAAAGTGGCGGTTATCCAATGAGATCACTTTCCCAAGCAACTCTTCCGCCTCACCAAGCTTTCCCAATGTAGAAAGAAGCGCACCAAGATTATTTAAAGCGCCTACATAGTCGGGTTTTAGCTCAAGCGCCTTACGCAACGCCTTTTCGGCTTCCGTCATTCGTTTCCGGCGCAACGCAAGCGTCCCGTAGTTGTAGAGATACTGCGGGTCCGGCTCTTCGGTGCACGCGAGGGCACGCTCGATGCATGCCCGCGCGATGTCGGATTTGCCTTGCAAATCGGCAATTACCCCCAGGGCATGCCAAGCGGCGTGATCCCGTTCATCGTTGTTCACACACCATTCGAAAAGCTCGCGCGCACTTTCGTACTCACCGCCGTCAAACGCCGCCAACGCCCGTCGCCTTACCATCCCCTGCGTCGAATACATATCATTTTCGCACATGTCACTCTCATTCCCGATCGACCATACGCTCGTAGGCGGCTTCCAGTTCACGGGTGAACCCTCGCCCGTCGCACAAACTCGATTCAGCCATGAGTCGCCTCAGATTCGGCCCAAAACGCTCCCGTGCCCGTGCCCGTTCTTCCGCAAGCGACGCCGCAATCCGTGCATAGCCCTCCGGCGATTCGGCGACAAGCTCCCCCATTCCCACCTGATTCATAAGCGCAACCCCTACGCGTGCGGCGTGGCGGTCCCCCGCAAGCGTTACCACGGGAACCCCCATCCATAGTGCTTCACATGTAGTAGTCGTACCGTTATATGGAAAGGTATCGAGGGCGACGTCGATTTTATTGTAAAAGTTAAGATGTTCGCGGGCGGAGGAAACCGACGGAACCAACCGCAGACGCTCGGGCTCGATTCCATGCATTCTGAATCGCTCTACTATAGTGTTTTTTACCAGTAAATCATTCAGCAAACGCGTTTTGATAAGCAAAATCGACGGAAACGTACGCTTCAGTACCGCCGACCACAACGCAACGGTTTCGTCCGAAAGCTTTGCCGCATTGTTAAAGGACCCGAATACCGTTTTGGATCCGCGCGGCTCTCCCTTCGCGACGGCGGGGGCGCGCGGATCAGGACTGTAACACAGGAATCCTCGCCGCAAGCGAACGAGCGTTTCGGTAAAGTATGCCTCGGCGCCCGGCGGATCCGCCCACTCATCTGTTAAACGATAATCGACCATCGGTAAACCGGTCGTATTGGGGTAACCCAAATAGGTTACTTGTACCGGCGCGGGTTTGAGCGCAAAAACATCGAGCCGATTACCCCACGTATGCCCGGCAAGATCCACCAGTATATCTATTCGGTCCCCGACAATCAACCGAGACGCCCGCTCATCCGAGAGTCCTCGGATATCACGCCATTTCGCGGCCAACTTCCGAAAACGCTCGGTCCACTCATCGGCTCGCGCGACATTGGCGTAGCAGAAGATCTCAAAATGCTCCTTGTCGTGATTGGCCAGTATTGGTTCGAAAAACCAAGCCACCGAGTGCTCACGCAAATCAGGCGATACGTAACCTATGCGCAGCCGCTTTTTGTGGTTAGCGGAAACGGCATTAGCGCTTGTTGGCGCATTCGCGGCGAAATCACGCCCATGTTTCCGATGCTCCCGCGCTACCGCCCGCGCGTTCATATCACCAAGGTAATTCAGTGCGAGTAATAAATTTGAGATTACCCGCCGCACGCCCGGCTCCTTGTGGAGCGCACTTTTATAGATCTCTATTGCTTGCCCGACCAACCCCGCCGCCTGAAGCGCTTCCCCCAAGTTTCCCGCCGCTTTGGTGTAATCCGGACGCAAGGCCAACGCGCGCCGAAAACAAGCGATCGCCTCTTTTATGAAATCACCCTTGCGCAACACATTGCCGAGTTCATACCAGATTTCCGGACATGCGGGAACATCGTCGATCCCCCGACGCAGAACCGAAATCGCATCGGGCTCTCGCCCCAATGAAACTAAAGTCTCGGCCAAAACTATATACCCCTCCGGGAAGGTTCGATTAAGCTCTATCGCCCTTTCCAGGTGAGATACCGCTTGCTCTCCCTTCCCGCACGAACAAAGAGCAAGCCCCCGATTCCAAAAGGCGGGAAATGAAGAAGAATCCAATCGACATGCCTCGGCACACGCCTCCCCTGCTCCTTCAAAATTGCCCACCGCCCGGTATGATGTCGCAAGTCCCAAAAATGCGTCGATTCGATTTTTGTTTTTATCGATTAGCCGACCAAACCATTCTATAGCTCGGTTATGCTCATTGGCCGCGGCCGCAATCCGACCGGCATCGAACAGAAACGTCTCGTTTTCGGGCGCACCGATCGCCGCAACTTCCGCAAATACGACCGCTTCACGGAATTTCCCTAGTTGGTGAAGAGCCACGCCCATAAGGTGCAAAGCATCCAGGTATTGCGGCGTACGTGGCGGCACCATTTTATACCCTTGTACCGCTTCCTTAAGGCGCCCCCTCCGATGGGCTTCCACCGCTTGCTCAAGAATTATTGCGGGATTGTCGGTCATGACCTACACCTCAATCCTTGTGTATGCCGCAAACCACATACGCCTGTAGGCCACCTCAATCCGTGAAACAAACTCCTTTGCATTGCAAAGCACCGACGTCGCCATCGCCGCGCGCATGCTCGTTCGCAGCCCCTTCAAGCGCGCTTCGTCAACAGCCAAAGATAGTGTTTTTTGCATGTATTCTTCTTCATCGCTCGCCACCAGTTCAGCTAATCCCACCGCATTAAGCAAACTCGCCCCTACCCGGCCCGCATGGCGCCCACCGGCAAGCGTTACCACCGGTACCCCCATCCACAATGCCTCGCAGGTCGTCGTGGTACCATTGTACGGAAACGTATCCAATGCAATGTCCACTTCATGATAAAGAGCGAGGTGTTCCCGGGTGGACGCCGCATAGCCGAGAAGCTCGATTCGTTCCCGGTCAATTCCCATTTTGACAAATGCACTTTTTAGCGAGGATCTGAGCGTTTGATCCGACAATGCCTTATTCTTAAGCAATAAGCGGGAATTCGGAACCGCTTTCAGTATTTGAGACCAAAGATGAATGACCCGTGCGTTGATCTTGGGCAATGCGTTGAATGACCCTAAAGTGAACATCCCGTTTCGTCCGCTCTCCATGGAACGGGGCGACGGGGCGCAATCGGGTGGCCTGTAGCACAGAAAACATGGGTCCAGACGCACCAGTCGTTCAGTATGATACGCCTCCTCGCCCGAAGGATCCGCCGTACTGTCGGTGAATCGGTAATCGACAGGCTCCACTCCCG
>WJJU01000480.1 GCA_014729595.1 Chitinivibrionales bacterium | reverse complement strand
GGTGTTTTTACCGGTTTTTCGATACTCATTTTAACGATTGAATTGGCGGGGACCAAAGAGTGATGTTGCGAGGACGGGGCGGTACGGTTGTTGCCGACTGTTGGTTGTTAATGCTCTGGTTGGTATCGGCGGCCGCGCAGACTGTTACGGTTCCGAACGGGGAGTTTAAGATGGGGGACAACGGCGGTGATGTGGACGAACGGCCTATGCATACGGTTCGGCTGTCGGCGTATCGCATCGATGCCCACGAAGTGACGGTGGCTTCGTATGATTCTTGCGTTGCCGCCGGAGCATGCTCGCCCGCTCATTACACCGACGGGAAGTGCATCCTATGGTCCCGGGGTGGGCCGCGGAAGGTCAAGGTGCCGCAACGCTATCGATCGGACAGCTTTCCCGTCGTATGCGTGTCCTGGCGTCAAGCCAGAGCCTACTGTCGCTATAAAGGCAAAAAACTGCCTACCGAAGCTCAGTGGGAGCGAGCCGCATTGGGTGGCGCCGCCGGCAAATATGCTTGGGGAGATGAACAGCCGTCGGAATCCCGCTGTACTCCCGCTCGACGGAATCATCCGTCTCCCGTTGGCTCCTATCCCCCCAACGGATGGGGACTTTGGGATATGACCGGTAACGTTTGGGAGTGGGTATATGATCGCTATCAGCCGGACTACTATGCGGATGCTAAAAGCGAGAATCCCGCCGGACCGACGGTTGGACGGTATCGGGTGATTCGCGGTGGTGGGTGGTACAGCGGGCCGGAACAGCTTCGCGTGCGTAATCGCCATTGGTTTGTACCCGAGTATGGTGAAGTCAGTATAGGATTCAGGTGCGCGCAATGAAAACAGGCATGGCGGTGATTGGGATGGTGGTGATGCTGATATCGATCGGCGTCGGTGAGGTCCGTGTGCGGGTGGAGGAGCGTGGACGAGCCATCCAGCGGGATGGTTTCCTGCCGGAATGGCGCCCCGAGAAAGCGCGGACGCTGGGTGGCGATGCCCTCACGTGGGACGCCGTCAATACGGCTGAAGGGCTTGCCGGCTATGTTCGCTACTCACGTGTCGGAAGCTGCAGCTTATGGACTCTGAAATTCTTTCCAAACATGGGCGCCCTGCAGCGCAACTTCACCATGACTATGGATTCTTCCAACGGTGGATGGTTCTACAGCGTCTATGAATGGGAAGACGACACGGGAGAGATGGTCTCCGCCGAATGGATTATCCCCTGGGACACTATCAGCGTCGATACCGCGGGGGAGTACGAAGTGGGAATGTATGCCGCCAGTGCATGCGGAGATACGCTGGAATCCGTCGTACTGAGCGGCAACCGCAACCAATCAGAGAGCGGGGGAGGTGTCTTTTCCGCCGGGCTCATTTTTCAAATACTTGTCGCGGTAGTCCTGTTGGTTTTCTATTTCGTGCTCCAAGCGCGCGCACGTAAGAAATACGTGCGAAAGAAGGAATAGAGCGGGCAAAATAAGGCGATTTACGCGCTCGGACCGTCAGGCGCTCAAGATTATAAAGGTTGGCCATTCGCAATTTATGAGTCGAACTCTTCGAATGCGATAGCTTCATCGATGAGCATAATCGGGATATCCTCTCTGATCGGGTAGAGGTATTTGCGATCTTCGCGCAAGAGGCCGGCATGGATTGGTTCCTTAACGGTGTCACCGCCTCGGTTCTTCAATGTACCCGTTTTAATGCGCTCGTTGATTTTTTTTATCGGCTCGCCTTCGACATACCGTACTTCCTGTTTCGTTTCGGGGCAGCAAAGTATGTCCAGCAGTTCCTTGTCAATCATCGGTTCGCTCCTTTTGATCTTTCGGCGAATCATTGGAAAAGCCGATAAAGTATACATCGTTCATGCGTTGCAATGCAAGCGGTCATTTCAGTCTCCGCCTGTATGTATTTTGGACAACACCGTTGACTTTTTTCTTTTGCTTTTCAGAGAAGTTCCGTGAAGAGAGCCCAAACGCTCCAGTTTCGTGATTACCTGCAGGGCCTGTCGCCCGACACGCTTTTCGAGTACCTCGTTGAAGAAGGCGGGGAGCGGCGTCGTATCGTCTCGAAAAGCCTTGTTGAAGAAATTGCACGCGATTTCACCTCCGAGGAGGCACTGGCTCGGCGGGTCGAAAACCTTAGTGAAGAGGCTCGACGGGTATGTGCGATGACCTATTTGCTGGGGGCGGGCGGCATGGTGGCGCATGGACTCGACAGTATTTATCGGGAGCTGGTGGATTCGTTTCTGGTCTATGCGGCCCGTGATCGCAACGATGGACGTCACTTGATCGGGTTTGCCGATTTGGTGACACCATTGAGGAAACTGTTGGCCCCCTCGCTGGTACGTCGTGTGGAGGGACAAAATGCCTCGGTGTCTTCTTTTGCGGTGAATCATCGTGCACTCAACGACTTTGTCATTATAGCGACCGCCGCCCTCGAAGATCGGCTTCGCAAAAATCGAAACGGCAATTTAAGCAAAGGGGGGCTCAGTGGGCCGGCTAAACTTATGTCGGTGCGTGGCGGACGGCGGCAGCCGCATTCTTTATGCGGACTTCCGCAAGCCGTATCCCTCTTGCTGGCCTATGGTGTTGAGCGGGGTATTCTGAGTGAATCGCCCGAATGCTACGGTACAACTCACGCGCGCCTTGCTTCTTGGGTTGCGCGCTCTTCGGCTGAATTGTACGACGATCTTGCCGATTTTGTTATTGAGCGGACGGGTGGATGGCGCACCTCATTTTTTGAAGAGATGCAGGCAGTCGCCGGTGATGACTGGCTTTCCTGCGAGGCGTTCCCGCCAACCTGTCTGCAGCCCGCCGCCACCGCGCTTCGGTGCTTGGATTACATTCGAATGATCGATGCCGTGGAGGTGAACGGTCGTATCGTATGGCGCTTGCGGACTCAGGAAGCGGAAAAGGATGTTCAGCCGGGTGCGGTCACGGTCATGCCCGATTTTAGCGTAATCATTGCGCGGGAAGCGTCTCCTTCGGAACTCTACGCCTTTTCTTGGCTTGGTACGCTGGGCTCTTTCGATCAAATCTACAAAGGGAAGGTGGATAGGGCGGCCGTCAATAATGCCTTGAGTCGGGGGGTGGAAAGCGCTACATTGCAGGAACTTCTTCGACGGTGGCATGCGCCCGAAAATGTAGTCGCGACGGTAGCCGAATGGATTCGCGGTTATGACAGATTATGTGTTCGCAGCGGCGATTTTGTGATTTCGTATGATGAGAAAGTAACTAAGCAATTGGTGTCGTATGAACCGATCCGAGCCGTCGCCGAGCCGCTGGGGGCCGATGCGGTTTTCGTTATTCGTGAAGGTATGCGCGAGAAAGCATGGCGGGTTCTTGCCGAGATGGGGTTCGATCCGCGTTCTCCGCGGAGCGAGGGAGAAGCGAATGAGGTGGAGAAAGAGGGTGCCGCCGAACGGGAAGAAAAATTGGAGCCGTTGTTCGAACTCGACGCATCGTCCGATACCGAGGTGTCGCGGATTCGGCATGGTAAATATAGTGCCGATCTTAAGGAACTTGAATTAAACGAAATGCTTCATGTGATCGAGTATGCAATCCTTATGGGCTACGAACTTCGGTTTGAATATGCGGGGAGTCCGCACGTGCGTCGTGGACGATATTCGGTAAAACCGGTTGCCGTAGATACCTCCGACGCCATGTGCTTGGAAGCGATTTGGGAAAAGACAAGGCGACGTAAGAAATTTTTCGTACGCAAAATCGAGAAGATCGGAGTGGTGACCGCATGAGTGAACGGGCAAATTTTGTACATCTGCACAATCATACGGAATACAGCTTTCTCGACGGCGCCATGCGAATAAAGGATTTGGTCAAAAAGGCCGTCGAATTTAATATGCCGGCGGTGGCAATCACAGATCACGGCGGTCTTTTCGGTTGTGTTGATTTTTACCAGGCATGCCTTAAGGCGGGGATCAAACCCGTGCTGGGGTTCGAGGCATACATGGCGCCGCGATCCCGTTTCGACAAGGGTACGAGTCGCGACCAAAAGAACTACGATCATTTAATTCTCTTGGCCCGCAATAAAGAGGGATGGAAAAACCTCATGCGGTTGTCGTCGATCGGCTACATCGAGGGGTTCTACTACAAGCCTCGTATTGACATGGAGGTACTGAGAGAGCACTCAAAGGGCTTGATCGGCACCTCAGCCTGTGTAGCGGGAACTATTCCGCGGGCGCTTTTGGCCGGCGATCGTGAGAAAGCAAAGCGAATTACCGAAGAGTATCTGTCTATATTCGGCGAGGGGAATTTCTATTTCGAGCTTCAGAATCACGAAATTGACGACGAGATCGTCGCTTTTGACGAGATGGTTAAGCTCGGCAGGGAAATGGGGCTGCCGTTTATCGTCGCCAACGACGCCCACTATTTGACCAGGAACGAAGCGCCCTCGCATGAGGTGTTACTGGCGCTGCAAACTCAAACGACACTGGACGATCCCAAGCGATTTCGCTTTTCCACCGAAGAGATGTATTTCAAATCCCCGGAAGAGATGGCGCAACTCTTTCCGGACTTGCCCGAGGCAATGAGCAATACGGTGGAGATTGCCGAGCGCTGCAGCGTTGCCCTGGAAGAAAAGCCGCAATTGCCCACGCCGGGGCTGCCGAAAGGATTCGACGACGGGGGCGACTATCTTCGCCACTTGGCCGTCAAGGGTCTTCATGAGCGCTACGAACGGGTAACGCCGGGGCTGGAGGAACGGCTTAACAAGGAACTCGATATCATTTGTTCCATGGGCTTTCCGGGGTACTTCTTGATAGTTCGTGATTTTGTGCTTGCGGCTCGGCGGTTGGGAATCATGGTCAATACCCGTGGATCGGCTTCGGGAAGTCTGGTGGGCTATTGTATCGACATCTCAAATATCGACCCGATTCGTTATGATCTTCTGTTTGAGCGTTTTCTGAATCCCGAGCGTATTTCAATGCCCGATATTGACGTTGACTTTCCGGACGCCGATCGATATCGGGTAATTGAATACGTGGTCGAGAAATACGGCAGGGATGCGGTATGTCAGATTATCAACTACGGCCGCATGAAAGCGAAAATGGTCGTGCGGGATGTTGCGCGGGTGATGGGGGTGCCGATCGGTGAAGCCGACACGCTGGCCAAGATGGTGAACGAAAAAACGCTGGCGGCTTCTATTGAAGCCAACGGCGAGCTTGACCGGTCGATCAAGGGTAATCCGCGGTATCAGGAGCTTATCAAGCACGCGAAAGTGCTCGAAGGTTTGGCCAGGCAGGCAGGTATGCATGCGGGAGGGGTCATTAT
>WJJU01000479.1 GCA_014729595.1 Chitinivibrionales bacterium | reverse complement strand
GGTATAGCATGTTCGATGGCCGCTCTCGCCATTTCGAGGTAGACTGCAACAGCCAAGATTTCCTCCGCAAGGATATGAGTATTACCGTCTTTATTGCCGTGAATATACTCATTCTCCTTAATCCCCGTACGGTATCGTTGCTGCTTCAGATCTGAAATATTTTCGTGCACTAACGGATGAATAAAGGAGTTGGAGATTGGACTTACCCCCGAGGCGGCCGTACTCGTTTCCGTTTTCCAATATCGCTCACGAGCAAAGGGATACCCAGGTAGACTTACCCTCTTCGGTACAGCATCACTGTATAGCTTAAGCCAATCAATTTCCAATCCTTTAACCCACGCCTCAATAAGCTTCGACATTTTCTTACTAATAATCCACTTATCAATCGCTTGTTGTAGATCATCATCGGTATTTAGAAAAGAGACGGCTTCTTTCGTTTTTTTGACATTCCCAAAGTGTACATCCGGTACATCTCTCTCACCATTACACCAATCGGATAATTTCCTTATAAGATTTTCTATTGAATCGACCGCAAATCCTAACCGAAAATCCATTGCTTCTCTTCCCGTCTGCAGCGTATATGCAATAGAATTAAGATCTATTCCCCGCTCAACCTCCGTTGCATGTAAGAATTCCAGCATATTTTTCGCCAGCCGATTCAAAGCGTTTTCATTTCTCGCCGATAGAGGAATACAAGCCATTCTCTTCGGCGCATAATGATTAGACTTATCCATCTCAGTCGAATCTATATCGTATTCTTGGACAATTAAGTGGGCATTAGCTCCTCCGGCTCCAAAAGAGGAAATACCAGCCATTCGCGGCAATACCACTTTCTTACCATTTGCATCCTTTTCTCGCCGTCGCCACTCCTCACGGCTCTTCTGAACTAAAAATGGTGTTTTGCTGAAATCGATCTCGGGATTAGGCGCATCGGCATATAGTGAAGGCACGAGCTTGCCATGCTTAAACTGCATAATTACTTTTGTCAGGCCGGCTATTCCTGCAGCCGATTCCGCGTGACCAATATTCGATTTTACCGATCCTATTGAGCAGTATCCCTTTTTATCCGATAGTTCGTTAAATGCATTTGTTAATCCGGCGATTTCTATTGGATCGCCTAAAGCCGTACCCGTTCCATGCGCCTCGATATAACTTAGTTCATCCGATTTAACACGAGCACGTTCCAAAGCTCTTTTAATAACAGCCGCTTGGGCTTGTGGATTCGGTACCGTATAGCCGTTGGTTTTTCCTCCCGCGTTTACCGCACTTCCTTTTATTATTCCGTAGATTTGGTCACCATCCTTTTCCGCAACGGTCAGCGGCTTTAATATGACGGCCCCAACCGCTTCCGCAGCAACAAACCCATCTGCATTTTCGCCAAATGCTTTACATCGATTACCACGCGAAAGCATCGTCATTTCCGATAATTGGATATAATGCCCGGGATCAATGATTAGATTTACCCCACCGGCTATGGCGCATGAAGTCGTTTTGCTGTACATGCTTTCAAGCGCAACATGTATTGCTGATAATGATGATGAGCAGGCCGTATCAATTGCCATTGAAGGACCCTGAAAATCAAACAGATATGAAATACGATTTGCAATAGAATAGTGTGACGGCTGGGGGGTATATCTAGAATTCATAACTCCTACAAACACTCCAATATCTCTCTGACTTCCCAACGTGTTTGGTGTATAGCCGGCATCTTCTATAGCGTGATAGCAGCATTCCAGAAATAATCGTTCTTGCGGATCCATCCGCTTCGCTTCTTTGGGCGCGATTTTAAAGAATAATGGATCAAATTTATCAATGTCATCCAGAAAGCCACCCCATTGTGTATATAGTCTGCCCGCTTTTCCTTTTTCGGGATCGAAATATTTTTCCCAGTTCCAACGTTCACGCGGAATTTCCGTTATACAATTGATCCCGCTTGAAAGGTTCTCCCAGAATTCTCTGAGTGTTGAAGCTCCGGGATATCGACCGCTTACGCCAATTACCGCGACATCAAATACTCTATCTTCGTATGCACCCTCATACCCTAATTTGGGAATATTAAGCGGGTCGCGCTTACTCCTTCTCATGTTGCCGTAAGGATTTATTGCTCTAAATTGGGCCGATTTCGCTTTAAAGCGGTCCGAACGCGAAATGGTTGTAACATCCGACAGTTCATCATAGTTTATTAATTTTTTTAGATTATTCGTATCATTTTTTATAAAGAAACTTACCAGCTTGTTTACCGTACCGGCCTCAAATAGTAATGTACTTGTAATGTCCGGAAAATATTCACGTAGCTTGTTTGTTAATTGTACGATGAGTATGGAATCCAACCCATAATCCGAGAGCGGCTGATCGGGATTAATCTTCGATGCTTTCATGCGCAGCATTTCAGCAATCATTTTTCTCAAATACTTTTCAGATCTTTCATGTAATGTCACCGGATCCGTAAAGATTTCATTTTCTTCCTTGCCGGGAGCATCCGATATTACATGTAGG
>WJJU01000478.1 GCA_014729595.1 Chitinivibrionales bacterium | reverse complement strand
GTGCTGACCTGTACGCACAGTCGATTGGCGGCGTCCGAGGAAAGTCACGAAGAATGCGGCGAAACATCGCCCGGGAAATCACGCTGATACGATTGCAGTATGAGGCATGCGGCTATGCGGTCGACGCTCGCTTTGTTTCTGCGGTGTTTTTTCTTTTTTGTCCGCAGCAGCAACTCGGCGTCACGAGAACTAAAGCTTTCATCCACGAATCGCACCGTTATTCCCGTTCGGTCGGCGATCCGACTCGCCGCGGCCCTCACTTCTTGCGACATAGTCGTTTCTTCATCGTCGGGGCCTAGCGGAAGACCAAAGATAAGCTTGTCGGGCGCGTGCTCTTCAATAATTTTAACCAGTTTGTCTTCGGCCCGTGCAGCGGCCAAATGCTCGATTGTGGGCAGCCCGCGAATGACCGCGCCGGTGGGATCGGTTACGGCAATGCCGATTCTTTTTCTGCCGTAGTCAATGCCGAGAAGCTTCATCAACGAGTCTGGTCCATTCCATCAAAATACCCAGAGTCGGGATCATGCAATTGGTGTTTTTGGGCTTGTGGTCAAGAACAAACCTGAATCGCCCTTCACTCAGTCCCAGCATTTCAAAAACCGCCTTTTCCGCCGTTGCATTCTTAGTGGCGGCGTATACTATCGCGCCTTTACCAAAATAGATAATCCCGAAAGGTTCGTGACATTCTACAAGTAGTGCACCTGTTTTGTGCCCGATTTCCACGAATTGGAATACCTCAGCCAAATTTCCTTGCCCGACGGAACCCTCCAAAGCACTGGACTCAACGCTTTTACTGATTGTTTTCGGCGCTTCTACGGCGATAAGTCGGGGTGTAACAATCGCGAATATTTCGCGGTCGGTGAATTGAGGCCCCAGGTACTCCACTTTGGGTATTTTCCCGGCGGCGTTTACCGATGAGGGGTCGGGGACATTGTAGAACAGGGTAAAAACATTTTTTATTTCGGGGCGGGAACCAAGCACTCGAGCGGTCCAAGGGTGAACGTTGGGATCGATGTTCCAGTCGATCGCGATGACGTCGGGGCGGTAATGTACGAGCAGCTTCAACACTTCGTTGCCGGCACGGGCGCGGGTAACTTTAAATCCTACTTCGGAGAAGCATTCCTCGAGCGTTGTGGAGGTATTGGTCAGATAACGTTCTACGTATTTTTCGTCGCCGGCGACCACAAGCAAATTCTTCTGGACCGAGACGGTCTTGAGCCAAGCTTTTTGCAGTTTGTCACGACGGCCCATAATAAGCTTTATGATCAGTGCCGTCAATGCGATTGCGATGAGTGCGGCAACTATGAACAGAAAGTCTCTCATTACAACCATCAATGAAGGTTTTTCGACTACCTCGATGTACCTCCGCTCAACCCATCCCGTCCTGTCTTTATATTCAATCAGTACCCAAGAGTCGCCCAATGCGACTATGGGATGAGTGGTCCCTTTGTTGATCATCCCGAGAATCGGCGAATCCGGGCTGACTTCCTTGAGCACGCGCAAGGTGCCTTTCAGCACTTGTGCGTATCGCTGCTTTGCCGTCGATTTAGGTGGTGCCGTCTTTTGTGCGGCTCTATCATTCACCGGCTTGATGAGTAAGACGGGGGCCTGCCAGGCTTTCTTTCGCGCTGCGGTCGTTGGTTCTCGGGAAGGGGAGGAAGTGCGTGTGCCGCGGGAGTTGGAAGGCGCGGCGGTTCGTATTGTTTCGGCCGGTGGAATCGAATCGTGTGTATCGTCCGACGACTCGCTCTCGGCGCGGGCTCGTTGTGAAGAGGCCTTTGGTTGGTTTTTCGCCTTGGTCGCCGATTTCCTTCGTTGACTTCTTCCTATATTCGGCTTAGGCGTGTAGGGGCGTACTTCCTTTGCCGAAATCCAGCCGATAGTATCTTGGATGGCGATCTTGTACCAGGCGATATGCCTGTCGAGGAGAGTGTAACGTTCGCCGTTTTTCAGAAGTACGACAAACGAAGCGGTTTCGTTCGGTGCACTGCGGACCCGTGCATACTTTGCCGATACCGTAACCGCCGGAGCGTCGGAATCGGGTTCAATCGCGCTCTTTTGAGCAGGTTTTCGGGGAGCGGATGGACGTACCTGTTGGGCCGATACCCAACCGATGGTGTCTTTTACGGCAATTTTGTACCATGAAACATGCGCGCCGAGAAGATAGTAATGCGTCCTCCCATCCTTGAGAAGCGCAATAATCGGCGCGGTTTCTTCGGGCGCGCTGTGAACCTTTGCGTCGGCGTTTACGGCCAATGCTTTTGGGGGTGGGCTCTCACCAACCGCACAATGAAGAAGCACTCCGCTTACAGGGATCCCACCGGCAACCGAAAACAACACTGCCGCATGGGCACTTGAGGCACTCGGAAATCCCGCATAGGCACCGGAGAGTGACGAAACAAGCAGACATACCCCGAGCATCCAGGATTGTCGTCCGCCCATAGCTGGTTATAGTTCCACGGTTCGTTGTCTGTATATGAGAAACGAAGTGGCCCCGAACGTTGCGACAAGAAGCAGCAAGAAAAGGACGAACGTGCTGAGAGGTATCGAAAATACGCTTACCCCCCGCGAGGTAACAACTATGCCCGCACGTCTTTCAATCCAGCCAACCTTTTCTTTGACTTTAACCTGAAACCATGAAGTTCCTTCGTAGACCAACTCAAAATGGTCGCCTTTCTTCGCTTGTACAATAATCTTTGACGTCGGGTCGAGAAACTCGTATACCGGTGCGAATGGCTTCTTTATGCGGACAAATTTCTTCTCCGCGGCCGAAATCGATAAAGCACTGATCAGAAGCAACAGCCCACAATACCCCAGCAAGGCGGATCGTCCCATTAAAAATACTCCTTATGGCGGTTGGGTTTACCGTGTCTTGCCCACTTTGGGTCGCGCGACACCAAGAACCCTCTCGCGAAACTCACGCTCATGGCCTTCCTCGAGGAAGGTCGGTGATACTTTAAGATAGCAAAAATCCAGGCCGTTTACACAATTTTTTGAAGGTAAACGGCAAATATCTTTATGTGTGGTCAGAAAACAGGTATGTCCTCGCTTCGCAAAACTCATTATTTCTTTTCGCCCAAATGCATGATGGTCGGGGCGCACAAGCATTTCTTTCGGCTTAATACCCATACGCTGAACCATGCTTATGAAGCGCTCCGGACGCGCGATGCCGCACATCAATGCCGGCTCATGTAACTGAGACATATCGACGCTCTGTCCGGTTTTAGCATCTATCCACCCTATTGCTTGCTGGCAAAGCGGATACACTGCCGCGGATGGAAATCCTCGCTGAAGTTCCCGAGCGCGTTCCGTCAGCACTTTCGCCTGCTCTTTCGCCCCTATTATGCATAATATATGCGCTCGCTGAAGGGAAGATACGGGCTCTCGCATATATCCGGCCGGAATGAGGCTTCCATAAAGGGGATCTGAGGGTAGACATACAATATCAAGATCGCGCTTAAGGGTTCGATGCTGAAAGCCGTCATCTAGTACGAAAACCGCATTTGGGCCAAGATGGACCATAAGCCGCCGAGCGCTGTGCCGACGCTTGGCTCCAATACCAAGCCATGTTTGGGGAAGCAGTTCGTGCAGCATGGTCGGTTCGTCCCCCGCCGCTTTCCAACAAGTTGTCTCTCCCGGCTCTACGATAAGAGTCTCTTTGGATTGGCGCCCGTAACCCCGACTTAGATAGGCCACTTCATGGCCGGCGTTGACCAACCAGTTTCCTACCATGTGAGTGACGGGCGTTTTTCCCGTTCCGCCGGCGTGGATTCCGCCGATGCTGATGGTTGGACGACCGGTCTCCACCGCGGCATCGCGTTTACGATCGTACCGTCGGTTTCGGATGGCAACCCCGGCACCATAGATGCGGCTTAATATCGTGCCGACAAGACTGCTTCCCAGGGGCTTGGGTATCATGTGTGTGCCCTGACAATTCGATCCCTACCCGCCAGGTCGCTACTCACGTGCACCTCTTTCCAGCCCTCGCCATGCAAGATTGCGCCGACGCTTTCCGCCTGGCTTGCGCCGATCTCACAGTAGAGCCGTCCACCTTCCTTCAGATGTCGGGAAGCGTATCGTGCGAGATAGCGGTAAAAATCCATACCGTCGAGGCCGCCGTAAAGAGCCGAATGTGGCTCAAATTCGGCAACGTTGGCCTCCAAATGCTCCATCTCTTCCGCCGAAATATACGGGGGATTGCTGGCAACGAAATCGAAAGCGCTTCCGCCGCTGATCGCTTCGAGTCGATCCATGCGCACAAGTCCCACCGCCGCGGGACAGTTACGGCGTGCTACGCTTATGGCTTCGGAAGAACTATCCACCGCTACCGCGCGCCATCGATGACGGGTGCGCACCAAGACTGAAGCAATTGCACCGGTGCCGGTTCCCATATCGAGGAATACACACTCCGAATCCGATTCCTTTTCGAGTATTGTTTCTACTAATAGCTCGGTCTCGGGGCGGGGGATCAGAACCGAAGGCGAGACAAAGAATTCACTCGAATGGAAATAAGCAACACCGAGCACGTAGGCTAAAGGCTGTCCGGTCAAACGCTTCTCGACAAGGCGATTGACCTGCTCGGATTGATCATCGTCAAGAATGGAAGAGCTGTCGATGTAGAGTCGGCTGCGATCCACACGAAGAACGTGCGTCAGTATTCGTTCCGCTTCATAACGAGCCGTTTCCCCCGCAACCATTTGCAGGCGTTTTCGGATTGCGCGAAGTGTTGGGCCGATCTGCTGAGGTGGCATGTGTGGCCGCCTTGAACGTCTTGGATCTACGGTGCGGAGATGCTACGGTTCTCCGAAGTGGTGGTAACTTTGACACGTTCGTTGAGGTCCGCTACCGACAGCGCGTCGATGACCTCTTGGAGGGAGCCGTTTATGATTTCTTCCAAGCGATAAAGCGTTAGGTTGATCCTATGGTCGGTCACGCGCCCCTGAGGGAAATTATACGTTCGGATTTTTGCACTACGGTCACCGCTGCCAACCATACTTCTTCGAGTGGCGGTTTCTTTGGCTTCGCGCTCCGCCAATTGAATGTCGAAAAGCCGCGACTTAAGAACTTTCAGTGCGCGGGCCTTGTTTTTGTGCTGCGACTTTTCATCTTGGCAGGTAACTGTTATGCCTGTCGGGACATGAACCACCCTCACGGCGGAGTCCGTTGTATTGACCGACTGGCCGCCGGGACCGCTTGAACGGTATACATCAATGCGAAGATCGTTGGGGTCGATGTCCACCTCGATCTCATCGGCTTCGGGGAAAACCGCGACCGATGCGGCCGACGTGTGGATTCGCCCCTGGGACTCGGTCTGTGGGATCCGCTGAACTCTATGCACACCCGATTCGAATTTGAGCGTACCAAATGCCCCTTCGCCATGCACGAGGAACACGATCTCTTTAATGCCGCCCAAGTCGCCGGGAGATGTGTTAAGCACTTCGATACGCCAGCCGCGGCTTTCAATATAATGAC
>WJJU01000045.1 GCA_014729595.1 Chitinivibrionales bacterium | reverse complement strand
TCGTTGCTCAGGCCGGAAGAAGCGGCGCGGTTACGATCGCGACCAACATGGCGGGCCGCGGAACCGATATCGTGCTGGGCGGCAACTTTGAAGCCATGGCGCGAAGCAAGTTGGCGCTCGATGGTGAAGATGCCGACGAAGTATCGCGTGAAGAGCTGCGGGAGCGTTTTGCGAAACTTGCCGAGGAATTGGCGGAGGAGCACGAAAAGGTGGTTGCGGCGGGAGGCTTGCACATTATCGGGACGGAGCGACATGAAAGCCGCCGTATCGACAACCAGCTTCGTGGGCGCGCGGGTCGCCAAGGGGACCCGGGGGCATCCAAATTTTTCTTGTCGCTCGATGATGATCTGATGCGGATATTCGGCTCGGAGCGCATCGCCGCAATATTCGATCGCTTAGGCGCTGAAGAGGGTGAGGTAATCACGCATCCGTTGGTCACACGAGCTATCGGCAATGCCCAAAAAAGGGTCGAGGGTCGCAATTTTGACATTCGTAAACATCTGAAAGAGTACGACGACGTCATGAATTACCAGCGGTCCGAGATTTACGGTCTTCGTCAGCGCATCTTAAAGGGCGAGGATATCAAAGACCAAGTACTGGACCAGATGGCGGCGTGGCTGGAAGATGTAATTATAAAGCACTCGGACGGAAACGGACGCGCGGATGAATGGGAGTTGTCCGGCCTTTACGACGAGTTGCAGGCCGCTTGCGGTGTCACCTATCGGATTCCTGATGATCAATTGGGGCATAAAAACCAGGACTCGGTGTTCGATGATGTCTGGAAAGAAATAAAGCGGCGGTACGAAGAAAAAGAGCTGCGGATTGGCGCCGAAGCGATGCGTCGTTTCGAGCGTGGCGTGGTTTTAATGGTGATTGATAATCTCTGGAAGGATCATCTGTATGAGATGGATCACCTCAAGAGTGGGGTGCAATTCCGCGCGTTCGGACAGAAGAATCCCCTCTACGAATTTCAGCGTGAGGGGCTTAAGATGTTTGAAGAGCTTCGCAGTGCAATCGCGCGCGAAGTGACCGGTCTCCTGTTTCGATTGGAAGAAGTCGAGCGGCGAGACCGAATGGGAGCCGATCATTCCAGGGTATTGCATGGGGAGTTCGATGTGTTCACCTCCGGGCAGGGGCAAGAGCCTCGGCGACAACCCGCGGCGTCGCCTCTTCCGGGTGCTCGCGATCCTCGCCGTTTGGTCACCAATCGCGCTTCCGCCGAAGGACCCCGGACACCGGTGAGGGTACAGGCTCGGGTTGGGCGCAATGAACCGTGTCCGTGCGGAAGCGGCAAGAAATTCAAGAAGTGCTGCGGAGCGGCTTCATGACACCCGGTCATTTTATTACGTTCGAGGGTGTGGACGGCTGCGGGAAAACGACGCAATTGAATTTGGCCGCCGAATTTCTACGCGAGCGTGACGTGCCTTTCATTACCACACGGGAGCCGGGGGGTACGCGAGTGGCGGAGATGATTCGCGAATTGATACTCTGCCCGGATCACGAGGAAATAGTCGACTCTTGCGAGCTTCTGCTGTATTTGGCCGCCCGTGCCCAGCATGTGCAAGAAAAAATCCGCCCGGCGCTTGAGAGGGGGATGTCGGTTTTGTGTGATCGGTTTGCCGAAGCCACCTTTGCCTACCAGGGTTATGGTCGAGGTTTCGAATTGGAAAACCTGGTGCGGCTGAACGATTTTGCAACGGGAGGATTGACTCCTTCACTGACATTCATTTTCGACATACCGGTTGAACTGGCGATGGATAGGATGCGCGGTATGGGCAAAGCTCATGATCGGTTGGAGCGAAACGGCCGCGAGTTTCACGAAAGGGTTAGGGAAGGATACCGCGCGCAGGCTGCCGCCCAAACCGATAGGATGGTTCTGTTTGACGGTCGTCGGTCGATTGATGAACTGGCGTCCGAAGTACGTGCGCGGTTAAGCGAGAAGATTGGGCGGAAAATCGCTGAAGTGTGAGTTTACTACACCACACAAAGCAGGCGGTTATTTATTTTAGACGGCTTCACGGTAGAATTGCGGCCGAGGGGGCGAGCAATCCTATCGGGAACGGCATCAAAGGATGGACGTCACTATGACAAACAACGAAAATGCTCGAAGTGGGGGCAAGCTGTCAAGAGCGCACGTGGTTGGAATGGTTGCTCTCGTGGTTGTTGTAACCGGGTTGGTAGCCGATGTAACCAATACCGGTAACGATAACTTCTATGAAGATATTATCCGTCTCGACAATGTCGCGACTAAAATCCATCAGAAATACGTCGAGGACATTGAATCAGAGGAGCTTATCGACGACGCGATTTCGGGAATGCTGGAGACATTGGATCCCCATTCGAGTTACTTCAAGCGAAAACAGTACGAAGAACTCAGGATTCATACCGAGGGAAAATTCGGTGGATTGGGCATTCAAATATCCATACGAGAGAAAGTTCTTACCGTCATGACACCCATCTCGGGTACCCCGGCCTCGCGTTCGGGCATTCAATCCGGGGATCAGATTATTAAGATTGACGGTGAGTCGACAAAGGGTATCACCATAGATGAAGCGGTGAACGAGCTTCGCGGCGAACCCGGAACCGAGGTTACGATTACGGTACGTCGTAAAGGGGAGGCTCAGCCGCACGATTACACCATAACGCGTGAGATAATCACCATAAAATCCGTTCCTTATTACGGCTTTGTTAAAGACAAGATCGGCTACGTCAAACTGGTCGCCTTTTCGCAGGATGCGGGCGACGAGGTTGAGCGCGCCATAAAGGCCTTGGTTAAGCAAGGCGCAAAAGGGCTTGTGTTTGATCTGCGATTCAACCCGGGGGGGTTATTGCCTCAAGCCAAGGAGGTTGCGGACAAGTTCCTGGATCGTCGTTCTCTGATTGTTTCAACGCGCGGCCGGATCAGGGACCAGAACAAGGAATTCCTGGCTTCATCGCAGCCGGTCGTGCCCGATGACATGCCGGTTGTCGTGCTGGTGAATGCGGCCAGCGCAAGTGCTTCGGAGATCGTCGCCGGAGCCATTCAGGATTGGGATCGCGGCATTGTTATGGGTGATACGACTTTTGGGAAGGGGTCCGTGCAAAGTATCCTGCCGATCGATAAAGATCATCATCTTAAGCTTACTACGGCTTTTTATTACACGCCGTCGGGTCGGTGCATCAATAAACCCGAAAATGATCGTTCCTCCGACGATAATGATGAAGGTATT
>WJJU01000477.1 GCA_014729595.1 Chitinivibrionales bacterium | reverse complement strand
TCTTCGGGAAGTGTCGATGCAAGATACCGAAGAAATATTTCGATGTACTCCAGTGATCCGTGTGCATCGCGGATTTCGTCCACTAAACCAAGTATTCCGGGGATCTCATCCATCTGAGAATTGAATGACCCTGTCACCAGAGCCAAGCCCTCCATTACCACCGGATAAGTAGTTTTCCCGCATCCGGCGGTCCCGCGCCTTACCCCATCACAGGGGAGCCGGAAACAGCGATAGCGGAAGAAAACGGGTCGCATCCTCGGTCTCAGGCGCTACCCCCAGCCGCCTTAGGGCGTACCGGCTAACGTACCTCAGGCAATCCTCTCGATGGGATCGGCGGTAAGGTCTGCTCTTGGGTGATAATCCTGCTGTTGACCTCCTTCAACTTAGACAGTCGTTAAAGGGATGGATTTACACCATCACTAAAGAAAATGGGGCTGCGCTTCCCCCGCTAAAAGCTCTTCCTGGATAACATTTGGCGCGTTTTTACAAACCTCTTGCCCTGCGATGGTATAAAAATGCATCTTTTTCGCAGCCTTGTCGATTTCAGCAAAAAGCTGAACTTTTAGTTACACTCACCTTTGGGCTAATATCTCGGTTTCGCATACCGTGCCGCCATTGCACTAGTGTTGTTCAGTGTCGTCAAATTTTAACCATAAAGTAAAATTCATCCGTTACCTTCTCAATCCGAGGCACCTATCATGAAATTATCAATCTCTCTACGAATAGCCGCTGCCGGAATAATAGTCTGCGGCTGTGGCGAACTTCCTCAAGAAGTCACCCGAGGCGATGTCGGAACACTACATGTAAATGTTTGGATATCGAAGCCGGGGGAGCGGGTCAAGGCCCGACGGGCTATGGAGACAAACTGGCGAAAGCTTATCTTGCAGGTAAGCGGCGAAGATATGGACACAATGCGAGACACCAGCCAAACAAGCATGACGGAATCATACCATCAGATCGAATTGGCCGGCATTCCGGCCGGAAAAAATCGTATAGTCCAAGGATGGACCGAAGATACCGACGGCGCCAGGGTCCACGGCGGTTCGGCAACCGTCGCCGAACTTGAACCGGATCAGATAGAAACGGTGGCGTTGGCGTTGGATGCTTATCTTGGTTCAATCTATATAGTACTTGGAGACGTACCCCCAACCATCGATTCCGTTTTTGCTTGCTTTGCTTTCGACAACGACACTCTTTGGGATCGGCAAGAGCGAAGCGGACTCCTGGAAATGTGCATAGATAAAGTCCCTGACGGAGCATCAGGGAATTTAATTATTACCGCGGTCGATGCTTTCGGCGATACCTTGCATGAGGATTTTAAAACCTTCGCGTTTAACGCCGGCATAAACCAATCCCTCGAAGCGGAATTTTCAGCGAACAATCATACCGCTTCAGGCGAGCTGACGGCACAAGTCTATCTCTCGCGCCCCGGGGTTACCGTTGTCTCGGGATTGGTTGGCACGGAAACGCCCGTCGGTCCGGAACTTGGTCCTCTTATAATTTCGGAAATCATGTATTACGCGGTAGGTGATTCGGATTACGTCGAATTCTACAATCCAACCGATTCGACCCTGTTTTTCGATACACTTATGCTGGAAGTGGTAGGGACAAGCAGTAGCCCCATGCGTTATTTTTATAATGTAAGCATTGCACCGAATGGATATTTCGTAATAGGCGATAGCGATGCACCGCGCGGAGACGGTGCGTGGAATCTCGATACAACCGCCGTTTTAGACCTGACTACCACCCGCCGGTGGCTGATACTCAAGTCACGGCAAGCGGATGGGTCTGTGGGAACCATTGATTGGCTTGCGTACTCGGGAAGTGATGATCAAGGTTGGCCCTCTAAAAGTCGATTATACAGCATTGAACTCGACTCACTCCCCGATGACCCCGCTTATAATAATTATGGTCGCAATTGGATCTCCGCAACGACGGAAATTGGATCTTCGGAACATTTTGGAACCCCCGGTCATTAAAAAGCACATTACCATTCAGTGTCGGCATACCTATCGTCGGAAAACCGGTAAACTCATGAATACGATCGCCGCAATATTCAATATCGTGGGATTGTTTGCTATTTACAGCGACAACTACTGCACACCGACTTGAAAACACGTGCCTCCGAAACGCTCAATGTAACGAAATGCCCAAGCGTTCAATAGATACCAGATTGGATTTTTTATCTCCTCTGAGGCTAATTCCCGGCTTGGGTGCCAAGCGGGTAGCCGCGCTCGAAGAGTCAGGGCTTCGAACTATCGGTGATCTGCTCCATCATTTTCCGCGACGCTATATCGATCGCTCAAGGATTGTACCACTGGAGGATGTACGTGAGTATCTCGGAAAGCAATGTACGGTGGTAGGTTCGGTCACCCGTACCCGAGTGGAACCAGGAAGAAAGTCCCGTTTTCGCGTGCTCATCAGTGATGAGACCGGAAGCCTCGAGGCGCTTTGGTTTCACGGTATACCATATTACCGAAAAGCTATTCATTCCGGTATGCGTCTTTGTTTAACCGGAAAGATTGGTCACTTCGGAGGTTTCCAGATGGTACACCCACTCATGGAGAGTCTGGGAACAAAAAAGCACCGTCCAGATATGCCATTTTTGCCGGTTTACCCGGTCTCGACTGCTATGCGTGAGGTAAATCTTCAGCAAAAGTCATTGGTCAAAGCCGTCGATTGGTGCCTTCGAAACCTAAAACATTATCCGCAAATTCTGCCCCGATGCATAGAGGACAAAAAAGGGTTTCCGCCGATGTCCGAATGTATTCGGAGTCTTCACTTTCCCCAAGATCTTTCGAGGCTTGAATCGTACCGGGAGCGCGTGCGCTATGAAGAGCTTTACCAAACAGCACTCGCATTGCGATGGAATCGACGAAAATTCGCTCTTCCCGGACGATCGATGTGCCGCGGCGATATGGTGAACACCGTTCGCAAAGCTCTTCCGTTTTCTTTGACCAAAGATCAGGACCGCGCGCTTGAATCGCTCCTGGCGTCGGCGGAAGCAAGCACTCGTATGCACAGCTTACTTCAAGGCGATGTTGGGTCCGGCAAAACCGTCGTCGCACTTCTAGCCTGCCTTCCCGCCCTCAATGAGGGCTATCAAGTCGCCTGGCTTAGTCCGACGGAGGTGCTCGCACGGCAGAGTCGGAGCGTCGTCGAAAAATGGTTGGAAGTACTGGGAGTGCAACCGGAACTCTTGACCGCGGGCCGGCCCGTCGCAAAACAAAAAGCGATACTGTCCGGTCTGAAATCCGCGACGATACGGTTTGTGATAGGAACGCATTCTCTCATTCAAGAGAGAGTTACATTTCGTAAATTAGGCATAATTGTTATCGATGAGCAACAGCGATTCGGTGTAGAACAACGGTTGGCGCTGCAGGCAAAAGATCCCGCGGCCGATTTTTTGCTTATGTCGGCGACGCCAATCCCTCAAACTCTAGCAAAAACACTCTATGGAGATCTCGAGGTTGTTACGATTCACAAACGACCGGTAGGACGCAAGCCGGTTTCGACCCATTATGTTCCCAAAAGTAAGCGTGCCGCGATGGAAAAATTCATTGCGGCACGGATCGAAAATGGCGAGCAGGCCTTTTATATCGTGCCGAGAATCGAACAAAGCGATCCTGAGGATACCCTGAGTGATTCGGTTACGGTAGCCACTCGGTTACGAAAGGGTATGCTGGGTGCATTTCCCGTCGGAATCGTACATGGGAAAATGAGCAATGAACAGGTTGAGGATGAAATGAAGGCCTTTTCGGAGGGTAAAACGAAAGTTCTTGTCGCTACAACCGTAGTAGAAGTCGGCGTTGACGTGCCGGCGGCAACAATCATGGTAATAGAGAATGCTGAACGCTTTGGCTTGTGTCAGCTTCACCAATTACGTGGCCGCGTTGGAAGAGGTGGCGGTAAGGCATATTGCTTCCTTCCGGCCAATGAGACTTACGAAGGCGGTGTCGCGGAACGCATCCGAAGGTTTTGCCGCACCGAAGACGGATTTGAAATAGCTGAATTGGATCTCAGATTGAGAGGACCGGGGGAAATCACCGGTACGCGACAAGCCGGTTTCGATGAGCTTCGATTCGCGGATATTATTCGT
>WJJU01000476.1 GCA_014729595.1 Chitinivibrionales bacterium | reverse complement strand
GTATCCTCTACCAGGAGTCCGCATTGTTCACTCGTATGCGGCATAGCGAAACCATCCACCGAGGAACCGTATGCGGGAAATCTGCTCGTACGGATCTGTGGGGGCTCTGGGCGGGCAACCGCCCAGTTCTACCCGGAATAGCCGGGATGGAAGGATGTACAGGATAAGGAAGAAGCATGGCGAGCGACGATTCTCTGACTTATGGAATCATCGGCTGCCCGATCGAGGTTCACAATAATCTTGGAAATAGGTTGGCGCCTTCGTTCCGAACCATATCCTCCGAATAGCGGTCAAGGCCATAGATAATGCGCAATGCGGTCCCACCGTAGAAACAGGCATGCTCGAATACCTTGCCGCGTCACAACCCGACAAATATGATCTCCTGAGCAATCTCTCTGAGCGCATGGATCGCCTGATCGACCGACTTTATTTCATACTCGGATAGGAGTGATTCCTGGGGACAGCTCATCGCATCTTCCTCCTAAGCTTATAGAAAACCGCAAGAGACCTCTTTCGTTCGAACCGCGCCAATTCTTCGAAGAGCTTATCATCAAGGTTGCGGAAATTATCGGGTTCGATACGCATGTTCTCGGCTTGCGCGGCAAAATCAAAACCGACATCAGGCCAAGTGCCGCAAAACCTCCTCCGCTGAATCAGCGAACAGAATCGCCTCGATCGCCGTATCGAGCTTCCGTGGATCCTCCGCGGAGAGGATGAGAGCCCTTTGCTCTTCAGTGATGCCATGCTTGCGCTGTATGAGGCGTATGAGGACATTTCTCTTATCGATAAGGGAGCCTTTCTCAATACCCTGCTTGATCCCACGTTGCTCAGCATAGTACATGTCCGTGTTGTAGTCCAATTGCCATTTCAGACGCGCTTCGTACTTCTCCATAAGCTCTCTATCTCGCGTGAAATCTTGGTAGAGCCCATGGGCCTTACCCACTACCGGATCCTCGCCAACCAGTGTTTTCATAATATCCTCCCGTTCTCCTTCATACTTGAAATAAGCAAGCCACTTCTCCAGCGCCGTCTGAAACTCCCTTTCCTTGGTGAATTTGGGCAGTTCCAGGAAATGAAACAACGCATGATCGGTCAAAGGAAGAATGCCTCCTCTACGCTCCATAAGCATAAAACACGTATGAACGTAATCCACCTCCTCGATCAGCTTGAACGTCAGAAGGTTTACGCTGATCACCGGTTTGAGATCGTGGTAACCAGCGCCGGGTTCCATCTGTGAGCTGTAGAGTCGTGCCCAGTAGTACAGACTTCGCGGCACAAAATCGCGTTCCGTGACCTGCACTTCGATATCGTAACTCTTCCCGGTCTCGTCACGAACTTTGACGTCGAGAACAGTTTCCTTATCGAAAGTGCATGTTTTGAGGTTGATCGGATTGAGAATTTTGGCATCGATGATAGCTGGAAATCCGCCGTCGACATTGACCGCGCTAAGAAACGAGATCAGAAGGTCCTTGTTTTTCTCATCGCCTAAAAGGTAGCGGACAAAGAAGTCGGAATAAGGTCTAACGACCGTGGCCACGCCGGCTCTCCTTAGATCGGGTTTAAAAGGTCTCAGAGGAAAAATATAGTTGTTCGACAAAGTGATATCCAGAGGATACGAATATATAATGTAAGGAATTGAATTGCGAGGGGAATGAAAAGCGCACGAGCCCAAAGTGGCGGCATTCTCAGGGGAAGAAAAGAATACAAGGGTTAATCGTGGGTCGCGTCTTCTCCCGGGTCCCATGATTTCCACCAGCAAACGGTAGCGCCCGAAGCCAAACCTCGGGCACACTCATTGTTAGAAAACGGTTAGACGCCCCGTAACAACTTACTTATCAATAACTTAGCCCACTCCCATCCCAAAAAACATCACTAAGGCAAAAACAAAAATTCCACTCCAAACTTTTTGTCCTTGTTTTATCCCACGCCCCAGGATATTTTATGGACGTTAACAAGTGCTAATGGCGCCTATCAACAGGCATCCATTAGATAAAGTGCGGCACGCGGAAGCACATGACCAGCTCCTTTTATTCTTTATACATGCGTGCCCGCAACCGCTCATCGCTAATCATCGGGCATAATCCGTTCAGTAAACGTGTGCTGATCAGTTTACGCCTGCTTTTAGCGGATCGCCGCCTTCAAGGTTTGGCGTGATAGGCGATGCTATGCTTAAATTTTGTATGAAAGGTACGATTTCGGCAAAATTCAGCCTGTTTTTGATAGTGCGCAAATGATAGTTTAATTGCACCGATAATTATGGGAAATAATAAAAGATGAGTTCTTCACGACAGGTGCATCGAAAGGATTTAATCGAAAAAGTTTAAAATCGGAAGGAAAAGGTCTGTTCATGGCTATCTGAAAAACGTAAGTTATTTGCAGTGGTAAATAATTATCGCAAATCGCTACATTTTATTGCTTTTTTTACCTCGCGCAAATGGTAGTTTATGTGCGCAAATGTGTCGGAAGGCATAAAGACGATCGATGCGGAAGAACCGCTGAGCAAAGAAACTTTACAATACCACGGAAAAACAACAGCACATCTATGATACCTGCGACTGACATACACACCCTTTTTGCGGAAAGGAACATTGTCGTGGATGAACACCCCCCATCCCCGTCGGATCATTACCATCCCGGCCTCGATTATGACCGCGCGCTTCATGCGGCGCGCCGCTCTCCACAAGCTGCCGCTGATTTTGCCTGGTACTGGCTTTTCCCCGCCCCGGAACTAACCGAGACCGCATCGGGCGGCCTCCGCAAAAGTCACCTTCACCCCACCGCATTCCAGGCAGCCATGAGAAAAGCAATCCGCGAGGCCGGTATAATGAAGCGCGCAACACCGCACACTTTCCGCCATAGCTTCGCTACCCACCTGCTCCAAGCAGGCTACGATATACGCCAAGTCCAACAGCTTTTAGGCCACGCCGATGTCCGCACGACAATGATCTATACGCATGTGGCCAATATAGAGAGCAAACCAGTGGTAAGTCCGCTGGATAAACTCTACAACCAATCAAACAAAAAGCAGGAAAAGCCCGGGGACAAAACCGGCTGCAAAGGAGGTGAGACGGCAAGAGATTAAAGATTCGGAATGCAGCACGCCCGTTACTGCAATTGACGACATTTGGGCGTGTTGTGCAGTGAAAATTGTTGCACAATACCGGATTTGGTGGTGTTGTGCAGATCTGTACATCAACTTATTACAATGTCAAGACAATATTATGATTTATTTGGTCCAAGTAATATTTGAACTTGCTCAATGATAGCTTGCTATTGATTAGCAAGAGCAAATATTACGTATGAGATTACACAATATTGTCGCATTGTAATAAATCCCGCT
>WJJU01000475.1 GCA_014729595.1 Chitinivibrionales bacterium | reverse complement strand
GGTCAGCTTCGGTACGATTTTCCGGGGTCCCGTCCCATTCTCCACCAAGGTGAATTTTCCTTCCCAGGTGCCGCTATAGTCAATTAAAAGAGACTCGTTGTTCAAATCACTCACCGTTAACGTGCATACTTCCGTCCGAGGATAGTACAGCGTCACCGTGTCTTCCTCCCCGATATGCGGGGTCACATTCAGTATCTTCGGCACATCGTTGCGTAGAGGCAAGTCGGTGTCATGAGTACAGCCGCCCCACACAAGCACAGCCACGACCGCTATTCTACAACTCAAAGTTAAACCGCAATTCATGCCGACTTCCCAATGAGTTGGTTATTTGCACACTTGCATTCTTTAATCCGTACGCTCGGATTGATAGACCGACACTCGCCGCCGCGGAAAAGATCGCAAGGACTGTCGCGGAAACCGTAAGAGCATCGCTACGACGCACCATTTCGCCGTAATACTCGTAGGCAGCCTTGTCTCCCCGATGCGCGGCCTCTTTGAATCGCCTATATGCATCCTCCGCTTCCCGAAATTCAAAAACCGCCAGCGCAGCCAAACCGCACGACAATGCACCCGCACCTGCCGCCCCCACAATATTTCCTCGCCTTTGAGCTTCCGCCCGAGCGCGATCGAGTCGCGCGAGGCTGTCAACGGCGGCCGATTCCCGCTCTAGTTGATTCTGCTTGTCTTGAAACAATGAATCCTGGAAAGCCTTCCTTTCAAGTAGACGAGCCCTTTCCTCCGCAGTGGTTCTGAAAAGGTTTACCACCTCCTCCGAAACATAGTCCTCATCGAGCGCAATAGCAGGATTATAAGCCAGTGCCCGATCAAACTCTTTTCGTGCATCGCCTATCTTCCCCGCGGCAAATTGAGCCACCCCCAAATAAAGGTGGAGGAGTGCAACGTCCGCACTATCGGTGGTGCTTTCCAAACATGAGGGAACGCGGTGCGCAATACTGTCGTACTCACCCCACTCAAACCATGCGCGAACCGGCAAGTCCCTCCCGGAGCATTGTGCCGGGGTTTCTTGGACCTGCATTATCAGGAGTAATCCCCCAAAAAAGAGTAATGGAGAATATGGTAGCATATTTCATGAATATAGTTAAGCCACCTTTATCTTATCATTCAAAAAATGGCTCGGCACGGCATTCTATCTTCTCCTTTGGATTGCCGGCGGCGGATGACGGCTCACTCGTGGATTGTATCAATAAGGGCCGGGGCCGATTTCATGCGAATCCTTTGATATACCGTGTCGCCGGCGGTAACCGAAATATGGTCGCTGTAATCAACAAAACCCTTTTTGCTGAGCACCAAGTGATGTCTTCCCGGCCGTAGTGGAATTAGCGAAGTTTTGGCCGTGTTACCCGCTCTAATGCCGTCGATTACGATGGTGACCCATGAAGGCTTCGTCCTAACCATAAGATAACCCTTCTCGGATTGTTTGCGCGCCTCGTGAGCTAAAGGCGGTCGGCGGGAATATTGCTCGCGTTCAGCGGCATGAAGAGGATCGCTTCTGCGCGGTTCTGTTTTGTTGCCGAAGCTCTTTGTGGGTACGGCATTCGACGAATTATTCGTTGGCACCGTTGGGGAATTTATGAATTGTATATCCGCATCGCTTTGCATTATTGCCGCCTTGGCGGGTTGATCCATAGACCCCGACGTCGATTTCAAAGCTCCGCGGATACCCAGTACCGCTCCTATCCCTAAACAGAGAATCGCCGGTATAAGGCCCGCCGCAAGCACCATCCTCCACCGTCGAGCCCGACGTCCCAAAGAAGCTGCCCATTTTTCATCCCCGGCTGAAAGCGATCCAAGCGCCTTGGCTTGGTTGATCTTTTTAAGAGCACTCACGACTCTATGTCGTTTAAATTCTTCACGTGCTTTTCGGCTATAGATGCCGGAAAGCTCCCGCTCTTCCTCCTCGCGATACCTTACGGGTTCCTCCAAGAACCTTACCAGTCGTCTTCGGCCGATCTCCAGATGATCCTCGCCGCACAGCGCCTCTACTTTAGCCAAGCACTCCACGGCATCGGGTCTCTCACGTTGGTCTTTTGTGAGGCATTTCATGATAAAATCCGAGACGGGATACAGCAAACGACTGTTGCGCTTACTCGGCGCGACCGGCTGATCGATAACAATCCCCCGAATAATTGCGTGCGGATTCTCGGCATAGAATGGAAGCTGCCCGGTAGCACATTGATATGCCAAGGAGCCCAGCGAAAAGATATCCGTTTTCCCGCTCACCGGCCCACCCTCCGCCTGCTCGGGGGATATGTAGTTTGGTGACCCAACAAAGGTGCCGGTTAAGGTGATGGATTCATTCGATACCAAATAGGCAATCCCAAAATCCATAATTCTGATACAGCCATAGCGATCAATCATGATATTGCTTGGTTTTATATCACGATGACATACGCCATTCTCGTGAGCCGCGGCAAGGCCGGCCAGGATTTGGGACATCAACTCAAGCAAAACCAGATTCGGCATGGGCGCATATTTCCCGATAAGCTCCGATAAGGTTACCCCCTCTATGTATTCCATCACCAGGTATCGCCCGTTCCCTTGCTCTCCACAATCAAAAACCTTCACGATATTCTCGTGCGAAAGCGTTGCGACGGCCTGAGCTTCGGTTTGAAAACGCTTAATGGTTTCGGGACGGTTAAGAAGGTGGGGATGCACTTTCTTAAGTGCCACGCGACGATGAAGTGCCGTGTCCTCCGCCAAATAGACGGTAGCCATGCCGCCGGAGTCGATTTCTTTGAGGATATTGTATCTGAGGAGGCCGTCCATAGGATTCAGGGCTAAAGCTATTTTTTATGGTCCATGCGTATTAATAAAAACTATATGCCCTCCTACGCAAACATCAAACGGCAGCCCAAGTCATGAGTACCTCAAAGAGAACTCAAGCAGTGCGGCATTGGCGAATACCACGATGGCTTAGATTCACCGCAGCTATTGTTCCGTTGGTGTGGATATTTAGTAGAATAGAGCCCCGAGAGCTGATAGAGGCATCGGGACGCGTTGCATGGTGGACAGTTCCAACAGTTCTATGCATAGCACTTTCAGTCATGGTACTACAAGGAGTGCGATGGTGGCTTCTCATGTTTGCATTTATGCCCGAGCTGCCCCTTAAGTCAACATTAACGGTGCATTTCAAGGCGCTCTTCTACTCCCTTGCACTGCCTAGCAGCGCAGCTCAAGATGTTGTCCGCGCCGCCGTTCTGGCCAGGCAAGCGGACTACTCGATTGTATGGGGAGCTACATGGGTTGCTCGTTTGCTAGGCCTATTGGTTCTCGTACTGTTGTCGCTAATGGGCCTTACTCAATTGGATACTCAAGTTGCGCCGGCTCATATTCACCTCGTTATTTCCGGAACAATCATACTGATTGCAGTTCTATTAGTGTTTTCATTTTCTAAAAAAGTTACCAAACGTCTTCGTCCCGCGTTCCAAAGAATTCTCCCCTATAAGATTACCAGAATAGTGGAAGAAATCCGCCAAGCCATCTACGTGTACATACACAAGCTTCCGACACTTTTGGGAGTTCTTGTCATAACACTGGCAATGCAACTTTTGCTAATTCTTAATGCCACACTGTTGATCATGGGGATTACCGGAGAGTTTCTCTTTGAGATAGTCCTTTCGTTCATACCATTGATTGAGATCCTTTGCCTGTCCCTGCCCCTTACACCAAATGGAATTGGTGTACGAGAGGCCCTTTTAGCGCTAATGTTCAACCAAGTTGGTCTTTCTGAAGAGCAGTTGGGCCTCTACGTCGTCATTGGTTTCTTGGTCAGCGCATTGAAGGTAGTGGGCGGAGTGCCCATACTTTGGGAATCAGTTACAGCAAGGAATACGGATAAAAACGGTTAACGGTCACCAAGCCCAAATTATGAAAATCGATAAGCTCCATGCTTTGCTTGTAGTTATTAGCCCAAGGCCCACCCCCACTGGCCAAACTAACCGTATTCCTCACAGCTCAGTCCCCATAGTCGGCGAAACGTTGCTGCATCACCAGATCGTTTATCTTCGGAATCAGGGGATAACCAAATTGACTCTTCTGACAAATAGCCCCCCCCGAATGGTAGAAAAATCACTCTCATTCGCCGCTGAAATAGGCATGAAACCACGATGGTTTCGATTGGCGGAGCCCTGCGGTATAAGCGAAGCATTACGAAGTGTCTTGCCTCTTGTTTACGACGAGCTTTTCGTTGTCCTCAGCGGCAACACCCTCTTTCCCTGCGATCTCTCAATTCTAACCAAGCTCCATCATGCACAACGAGCATCGGCAACGATTGCGCTCAAGTTTCTGGCTGAAACCAGCAGGTACCGCACGATGGTAATCGATTCACACCGTCGCGTGACAGC
>WJJU01000044.1 GCA_014729595.1 Chitinivibrionales bacterium | reverse complement strand
CGTTACGTCGTGTCGCATGGGCGTCGCTACCATATATTACCTGCACCCGGAGTGTACGAAGAGCCTATCACACTGTTACTGATTACGGTGTCGGCCTGCACGACACCGCTGAATTTAGACATTGCCGCATCGACTTTGAGCATGCCGGCGCTTATTGTAGCCATGCTTGCGTTGATAGTAACGTTGGCGCCCGCGTCAACCGTAACACCATCGGGAGATAATTTCACCGAGTTTCCGCCGTTATCTTTGATCACAATCTGCTGATCACCGTCTTTCATAGTGATTTCACGTCCCCCCGGCGTTTTAAGTGTCAAGCTTTCCCGACCATTGCCGTCATCTATGGTAATAACCACTCCATTGCGTGATCGAATAGTTTTTTTATTGTTGTCACCACCCCCATCCATTGTTTCGGGTGGTTCATCACGCCCATTCCACAAACAGCCGACAACGTACGGCCTTCGCGTATCGCCCGCCTCGAAACAGACCAGAACTTCATCGCCCACGTCGGGAATAAACCAGCTACCACGATTCCCACCCGCCATGAGGGTCGCCATGCGCGCCCAAACATTGTACAGATCGCCTTCATTATCGGGTGACCACGGCAGCTTTACCCTCACTCGTCCCTGCCCTTCAGGGTCGGTGATTTCGGTCACAAGGGCTGCGTAAACTCCGTAGAATCGCCCGCCATAGCCCCGCGGAACACGGGGGTCGATAGTTTCCAAAAGTGATGTGAATTCCAGAATCAGTATCCTCCTATGCCCGGCCGTTCCACCTGAAAGAAACTTCGATAGCCATTAGTAGTATCAAAACTGTGGGTCACTTCGCTCACATAGTATGGCCCGTCGAAAAATGGCCCCAACCCATCGAGGCGAACCTTGATCCCCACCCGTAATCGCCCATCACCATCCACCAAACCTTTACCGGTGACAAAACGCCTCGCCATGCGGCGATAGCCGGCCTGTGCCGCTTCGCGTATTTCCGAATTGTTCATCGCCACTTCATGCACAATCCGCTCCGTACGGTCACCGAAGGCATTTTGTAGTATGCGACCACCTCCGGTGTCGTCGCCTAATTCAGTCCGCATGGTATCCATTTTCGCTTCATGGAAAATAGCTTGCTTTGCCGCGACATCCCAGCCGCTCATCACAGTGCTTGTCCGCTGCCCGGCAAGATCCGCGCATACGGAAAATTCCAACAAACGATAACCATAGCTAAAACTGATCTCCTCCCGCCCCCGACTTGCCCTCTTTCTCACCCGAAGCATGCCGGAATCGACCCACAACTCCGCGTCGACACGACGTACACATTCCCGCATGAACGCCAGATCGCTTTGGTTGACTTGGGCAAGTACTTCGTAGGTCGGACCGTCAAAATCCATATCCAATCGCAATCCGTGTTCGCCGCCGATTCGGGAGAACAGTGAATTGATGGTAGTGTTTTCCCAACTTCGTGTGCGCCGCACCATGCGCAGGTCCTGCAAACGGTCCTCGGCAAGCACCAATAGTTCCGGCGGGCTTTGCCGGGGAAAACGCCCCTCGAGTGCGGTAATTTTCCCTACGAAGACCGTTCCCACCGCTTCACCGTCGCCCATATCTATGCTTAGGTGGGTGCCGAAGTCAAATACCTCTTTATCAAAGAATGCGAACCGACTGCCGTTGTGCTCCGCCCCCCAATTGACAAACGTCGCCTCACATCGGTATAAACCGCTCGTGTTTTCCCGCACCGACAGAGACATCAAACCCAGCTCCCGCGCGGACATCGTGCGTTCTCCTACGCGTATAGTCGGTTCAGACGACCTGAAAGCTTCCGTGACCGCAGTTTCAGACATCGGTGGTTCCTCAATCAGCCCTTACTCGAATTTGACGCTCCAATTGCCGTCTCATAATCATATCCAAGGCAAACGGCGATACTGCCTGACTCGAAGGCTGCGGAGCGGGCGCCACACCCGCCTCTTGTTCCTCACGCGAACTTTGTGGCTCCAAAACGACTTCGAATTCATTAATAATTACGGCCATATTCAAATTCCCTCCGCTTTAAGCCTGAATTGGGGTGCCCGCCCGCATACGATTGGGGTCATCGATATCATTGGCCAGTGCTTGCCGCTGCCATTGTTCCCCGAACATATCTTGCAGACTGCCGCCTTGCGGAAGCGGCCGTACCCGGCGCGTACCGGCTCCACCGTTTTCAGCGTTTCTCACTTGCACATCCTGCTTTGTCAGACTGACCGAGACGTTCGCACGCAACGGCACTCCCTGATCGGAGAAATATTCCAGATTTTCGTTCATGGATTCCATTACGCCAAAGAAAAGCATTCGTCCCCACAAAAACAGGCATCCGGGCGGTATGTACTTTACCTCTTGTCCACTCCCCCGGCGCTCTGTTTTCATAAAGGTCGCCACCTTGGCGGTATACGTCCGCACATCCTCTTCCGCCCGTCCATCACGCATGCGTGCACTCACATCGAACCACAACTCAAAAGCGAGTTTGGTGGTGCCGCGGCTCGAAAACTGCAGCGCGGCCCCTCCGCGATTGTTGTCGTTGGCGATCTGATTCGTGGTGGTAAGCTTTAGCGTTTCGGGATTGAACTGCACAATCGCCGGGTCTCCCACCAACGACTCCAAATTCCCGTCCCTGTCCCACTTGCACGCCTGAAGCATTGCCTTGCGAACAACTTTCGGCCGAGGCATATCATTCCTCTCACGTTACAAATTTTATCCGTTTGCTCGTTCCGCATACAACGTCTCAAAGGCTATCTGCATCTCCTCGACGGCAATCCGCCCATCTTTTGCGTTGAGGCTCGGGGCTCTCAGTTTAACCGGCATGCATCCGGTCAAGTGGAACAACACTTGATCCCGACGATCGGTCGATCGCATGAGTACCTCCCCGTCCGCCCGCAGACCGGGGGATTCATAGATGTTTTCAAACCAGTTCCACAAGTCCCAGTTCTCGGTCATGCCGCGTTTGAGCGTCAGTTGCCCATAGCTTATTGCCGCGGGGAGATGTATTTGCCGGCCGTTGTCGCCGCCTTCACGAATGGTCTTTGGCGCCACGTTCATTTCCAAACCGTCGCACTCGGCAAATTCACCGGAGCACAACGATTCCGTATTGCCTTCCATACGTAAGTTGACAACGAAATTAAACGCGGTAAAAGGTTTTTCGGGCATCTAAAGCTCCTCTACAAGCACCTGCTCGGTCGTTGTCCGTACCAACCTTATTGTAATGAATTTCATTGGTCGCGCGGGCGCCACGAGAAGATCGACGTAGAAGCGACCTCGCTCTTTGCTCCACACTTGATCTAGCCCTTCGTTCATTACCACCCTGAATGCATCCTCCGGGCGACGTCCACGCAATGCCCCGCGCCGAAAGAGATCCGAAAGAGTTCGCTCCCAATACGCACGTACCGCATAGTGTAACCGTTCGTCATTGAGTTCAAAAACATGCCGATTCCCCTCACGTCGCACAAGTCGCACCAATAGATTCATGAGCCTT
>WJJU01000474.1 GCA_014729595.1 Chitinivibrionales bacterium | reverse complement strand
GCAAGCATCGACATCGTTGGCGATTACGGGACCATACAATGCACGCTGTCCATAAACATGGTGGAACTTCGTTTTAACCGGCTGCTCGAACAGTCGAACGTGCCGTTGCCCAATGCCCCGCCCCCAAAATGAATGGAAAATGGATAGCAATGGGTAGCGCCGGCACCTCAACCCCCGCGTCCCATACGCCAACTTACGCTTTCTCTTTAAGCCTGCACAAAACCTGATTCGTCAGCCGAGTCAGACCGAAGAGGCGGGGAAGAAAGGCGCCTCGGGCCGCGGGGCACTATGGCCAAAGGGCGCAACGCCGCAACAGCCCTTTGAGACCCCTTTTCACCGAAACGAGGGGGACTAACAGCGGGGGGAAGCAATCAATATCGGACGATTTCCGGTAATGTGTTTCGATGCTTTGGTGCTATCGAGCAACCACCACAAGTATAGCTCCGCCAACCATCAGTGCGGAGGCGAGTATTCCGCGCAAAGGACCGCGCTCTTTGAGCAGCGCGCCACCGCCGATGACGGTGAATAAAATACTGGTCATTGTAAGCGTTTTCACGTAGGTAACTCCCGAATCAATAGGCAGCGCCGCCTGAACGGCGGCCATCTGTCCGTAAAATCCTCCAGCCCAAATGACTGCCTGGGCCACGACGTGAGGGTTTTTGAGCGAACTGATCAGCGTACCGGTTCCATTGTGTTTTGCCACGGTTATGCCGGTGAGCAATGCGGAGACGGCGGTCCACAGGAATGTGTATGACAGCGCCGTGGATGAGGCTATGGCAATTCGGTCACAGGCAGTGGTGAGCCCAAGCACCACAGCGACCGGGAGCATGTAGCGTGGAACCCGGTGCGCGGCAATTATCCTGAACGGCTCCCAAAAGCTCATTCCGGCCCTGATATTGAGTAGATACGCTCCGGCGCATGTAAGCACTACACCGGCAAAAGCCGGCGTTGACGGCATTTCTTTGAAGAAAAGCAGCGTCCAGGGGACCATGAATATGGGGATAAAACTCAGGTAGGGGATGCTTCCCGAGAGGGGATCACGCTGCACGATCCGCATTGTGGCGATTGTGGCGGCCATGGTAAGAACGGCGGTAAGCAAAAGGATTGGCCAAAAGACCGCCGGTGATCCAATATAAATCGATTTGCCGAGCGTCGGCGGCAACAACACAAGCGAGCCGACGGCTCGAGTGACAAAAACGACGGCGCCGGAGCCGACCCCGCGGCAGAATCTTTTGATGTAGAGGTAGCGGGCGGCGACGAATACGGCGGAAGCAAGTGATAAAAGAACCCAGGTCATAATTTGGTAAGGTCAATCATCAAGGCCGAAAACCAATAAGAGCGCGGGATATCATGTTATCGTTATCGCTTAAAATACATAGAACCACTCACGAGGACGCCCCGTCACGGTGGTTCTCGAAGCGGGTCATTGAGGCTCGCGAAGAGAGCGCCCGTCATCGTTTACAAAACGAATGGTAAGCGGATACCGAAAAGATTCCCCTCGATCCGCTTTGACTGCAGCCATAATAACCAGAACGAAATTGGCGATTCCGAGCGCCGCAAGCAATACGAAACCGATGAGGACAAGGCATAAAAATGCGGATACAATTCCGTAGAGAGTAACGGAAAGCTGGAAGTTGAGCGATTCACGCCCATGCCGCGCTATGAATGGGTTTTGGTCTTTTTTGAGTAACCAAATAATCAACGGTCCCAAAATATTACCAAAAGGGATACCGAGAAACAGCGACAAGGATGTGAGATGAGCAAACAGCGCCCAGTTCCTTTCCTCACGGGTCGGCGCCGGATTCGTGCCGGCCGGCTCCGCGGGGATATTTTCTTTCATCGATAAACGCTTGTCCTGGTCATTGCCGGTTTCTTGTCCCATACGATTCACCTCGCCTACTATTAAAGGTAACACAAGGGCGATGATCAAACCAAGTGTTAAAGGAATAAGGCCGATAACGCCGGCTACGAGGGAAGCCAACCATAATGTGATCCAACTATCTATTCGAGCATTGTGCGGCTTTTGTGGTTCGTAGAGCAGCGACACGGTGTCACCGATCTTATAGTCGAAAAACGTGCTCATAAAGCCCGGCGTAATGCTTTGTATCGTGCCCCGCCGGTCTTCAAAAGTGAAAATCGGATAGTGCTTTGACCCCCCGTCCGCAGTCCTTTTTTCGAACCCACTCACAACCGCTTCGACCCGCACCGCTTCTTCGAGAAACGATTCGGTCGACCGGTAGAGATAGTAGCCGACTCCAAACGGTACAAGGGCGGTGAACGCAATCAGGATACCGGCAATGCGAAAGGCTCGTGTCATAAATAGTATCTACTCCATCGTTGCAAAAGTTCCTCGGTATACAAGCGTGAGACGGGGAGGGAACTCGAAGGCCGTGACGGCCGAAGAGCACGGCGGCCCAAGACCGAAGGGCTCACACCGGGACGGTGTGAGTGAACGCTTACTGGGCGAAAGGCGATCCGGCCCCAACGAAATGTTTGGATGCCCAGGGGCTTTCCCGGAGCGCAAAAATCCGCTTGGCATAGATTGAGATTTCCGGGTGTCACCGGTGGTGAAACGCGGAATTAGATATACACTTGGCCTTATAAAACCAATTTTTGTGCACTGATCGGGTCCACGTTTCATTGGCGTGCTATTCGTTGATTCCGCTCCACATAGCCGCGAACTTTGTCGAGCTTTCGGATGACGAGGTGGCATAACCCTTCGGCGATACCCTTCTCGCGACATCGGTGAGCGATTCGATCCGCGAGGTAATCGCGAATATCGTCGACGCCGGCGAAATCACTCGTGTCAAGTTGCTCGACCTCCTTTTTGTACCCTTCGAGCCCGAAAAGCTCATTGCGGACAAGTGCGGTGTTTTCGAAAAAGACGTAGTTACTGATAACATCAGAATCATGCAACTCGGTATATCGCTTGAGCAAAAGCTCAATGTCGTCCTTAAGGTCATCGAGTTCGATCAGTAGGATTCGACGAAAAGCATCCTTCTCGTTTCTCATTCCACGTCCCCCCTTTTCTCCGCCGTTATTCAACAAGCGGTACGCTTCTTTTCTAAACGCCGTTTTGCCTCGCCGGTGGACAATCCTTTCTCGAGATTCGTATCGAGACCGTCACGTACCGAATCGATGTTCAGTGCCCGGGCATGCTGAAGGAGTTTTCGTTTTCCGAAGAAGAATCGGAGGAATGTTTATCGCTCTAATTCTTCGAGGGCATTCTCACCTTCTCCTGCAAGTCGAGCGTAAAGCTTGTCTACGTCCTCGCGCCGGCACAGCTCGGTTCCCGGGGTCATGACCGCGGCCGCACCCGCCGCGAGACCGTAAGATACCGCTTTATGGATCGGCGAGCCGAGTGCCAGCTTTACGGCAATCGCGCCGACCATGCTGTCTCCCGCGCCTACTCTGCTCCGTTGCGGCACGGTGGGAGTTCGCATGCGCTCAAGTCGGTCGCCCGTGCAGAGTACTACCCCGCCGGCGCCAAGCGATACGACAACCACTTTTACTTTATGGCGCCAAATCAGCTCCCGCGCCGCCGTCTCCATATCCTCGTCCGTTTGTATTTGCGCGCCGTGAAGAAACCCTAATTCGGCCATGTTGGGTTTGAGCAGGTACATTTCGGTCTTCTGAATAGCGGCACGAAGCGCGGGGCCCGAGGTGTCTAATATAAATGGAATATCGCGGTCACGACACAGGGCGGCCACCCGACCGTAAAAATCTTCGGGGACGCCGCCGGGAAGACTGCCGCTTGCGACGGCAAGACCGGCTTCATCGAGCCCCCGTTCGACTACTTCCAGACAGTGAGACCACTCATCGGGCCCCAAATCATGGCCGGGAGGGACAAACCTGAATTGGTTCCCGCTTTTGCGTTCGCGAACGGCGAAGCTACGGCGTGTGTGTGCTCCTATGTTAACGGGCAATAACCCTACCCCCTCACGCTCCAGCGTTCGCGACAGCTCCAGCCCCTCTTCATCCCCGCTGGTATACACGGCAACCGTTTCACCTCCCAAACGGGCTATAACACGGCTTACATTTATACCGCCCCCTCCCGGGTCCGACCGCATCGATTCGCACCGAAGCTTGAGGCCGGGTATGACATGGTCGACACTCGTGGAAAAATCCAACGATGGGTTCATGGTGAGCGTCAAGATGCGCTTTCTCCTCATGTTGTTCTCCTCTTTAGCTTGGTTGGAACGGCACTTTACCCCATCGTTACATAAAAATCCGTTTGACATGGATTTAAGCAATTGAATTAATTGGAGTTACGGCCAATGTTGTATCTATTGCGGGTTTCACCCCGGGTGAAATCCGGCATTCTTATTGTATGTCAAATGGATTCTACCCTCCGTGAAAGCCCTTCGGCATCCAATCGCAACGCTCGCGCGGGTTCGACTCGGAGCCGCTTTCAAAATGAGCCGCTACTCGGGCCAACCGCGACGACTTGCCTGTTTCGTTGTGTCTTCTCGCCATATCACCGAGGATATGCCTCGTTCGCCCGCTTTGCGGGATCACATCCACGCTTTCTCGCTCGATCTTCCCGGACGTATCTCATTTCGAAAGCGGCTCTTACGTGAAGTAAACCTCGCCATGTCCGTCTCACGCTTGAATACCGCGGGAGTTTTGTAACATCGGGGTTTGCGTAAGCGCATCCGATCCCAAACAAAAGGGAAAAACTCGCAACGCGGTATTTGCTGCCTCTTTGCCCGCTCCCGTGAGCTTGCCGGCATAAATGGATTCGGGTAATTATTGCCGGTCAAAACTCAACGAGCCCCGACTTTCCCG
>WJJU01000473.1 GCA_014729595.1 Chitinivibrionales bacterium | reverse complement strand
TGCCCTACCGCCTTCGTCACTTGCAGTACCCGGGATCGGAGCACCGCGATTAACCGTGGCGAGTTGAGTGTAGCAGCCCGCCGTCAGCAGGCTAAGAATCGCGATCGCCAATCCTAACGGTATTCTCATACTATTCTCACCGGATTAGATCAATGGATTATCCCCTCAACGGATGCCTTCAACCCCAAAATAAGCTTCTCCACCCACTTCATACACAAAATAGGTGCAAATAGTTGTATTTAATCCATCAATGAAAACTACGCCGGCAAGCCTAGCGATATTGGACAAAGCTGCGGTGATTTCATTCAGCGCGTCGGATTACTATTTTAATACCGAAGCATCATTGCTTTTGACGGCAGCCGCAATAATGGGCAAAAGAACTACCCGGCTTCGTAAGGTGAATCGCGGAGCATACGGAAAGGATAGGCCGGACGTTGCGGTCCTGATTGGGCGTCTAAACTCCGATTGCCGCCCTAAAACCGAACTGAACGCCCCCTTTTCTCGTGAAATCCGGAAAAAACGGCGGGGGGGGCGAGATTTTGTCCCGAGAACAAAAGACTACATTCAACGACGGTATCGATAGAAAGGGGTCCACGATGAAGCGATTTTTTTGTTTCTTGACGGTTGGGGTGATCTGCGGAGTTCCCGCAAGTGTTTGGGCCGGGCCGTATCTTCAAATACAATTCGGCCCCTCATGGCCGGGCGATATTTGTGAAAACGCCCCCGAAGGGCGGCGGGTGGCTCTGGAAGCGGGCGGAAAAGCCGGTAGCCTTTTCGGTGATGTCGCTGCGCTGGGGTTGGCGGTGGATGTACTTTGGAACAAGAGTATCGAAGATTCAACATGGGAAGAAGAAAATGACGGTCGTATGATTCAGCGTGTTGAAGAAAATAAAGTGGAGCGATGGATCATGTTTCCCGCTTCGTTTTTCGTGACGATCGATCCGCTCCCCGGACTTATAGTTCGTCCCGCGGTCACCGGGCAGATAGGCCTCAACATGATGGTATACGCCAATAGGGAGTGGATTGGAACCGCGGAGAGCGGCGATTGGCAAAAAACCTCCGACAGCGGATTTTATCCCGGACTGTACGGCAAGCTTTCATTCGATGCAATCGCGAACCTCGGGACCGATGCCGTAGGTGCAATGCTGGGCTTGTCGTATCAATGGTGCCGCCCGCGCCGACGCGTTGAAGACTCGCGGAACGTTTATACTCGCAAAGATATGAGCGGCGTGGGAATTCATGCGGGGTTGCGGTTCTCCGTTTTATAGAATCCTTTAAGAACGAGCCGTCGAATGCTCGCGCACTAAGGCGCAAGGACATCTCTAGTGCGTTTCCAAACAAACGGCTGCGTATTGCCGGTTCGTCAAAAGGGGGCTTGGGGGCGACGGCATGCGTTTTTCCGTGAACACATATCACTCAACCAAGGTGCAAAAATTTAATCATTGGCTTCAGGACTTCACCATACTGAGATCAAACTGTCTGCCCTTTCGCGCTTTCGCCACCGCATGGAAGCAAAATTTGAAAAGAAATTGTTGCCGTTGCTACCGCATAATCTATGGACCGATCGGATATACGCCAAGATAAATTTCAAACGAAGATTAGGCTATAAGCTTTCATTAGAGCAACCCGAAACGTTCAACGAGAAAATTCAATGGTTGAAACTATACAATCGCCCCTCGCATCTGAATGTGATGGCGGATAAGCTTGCCGTTCGCACAATTGTTCGCGACCGGATTGGAGAAAAGTACCTTACTAAGCTTATCGGGGTATATGGAAGTCCGGATGATATCGAATTCGAAACTCTGCCGAAACGCTTTGAAATGAATTGTACGCACGGTTCCGGGTGGAACATTCTCCGTGACGGTAAGGGGGATTTTGATTGGGAAAGATGCAAAGCACGTCTCGCCGCTTGGTGTAGGACGAACTACTATAAAATAGGCCGGGAATGGGTCTATAGTAATTTCGCACCTCGTATTATCTGCGAAGAATACCTGACGGATTTCGACGGCAATATCCCCCGTGACTACAAATTTTTCTGTTTCCACGGTGAACCGCGGGTGGTCCAGGTTGACTATGGCCGGTTCCAAGCTCACAAACGTGCGATGTTCGGCATGAATTGGAATATGCTGTCATTCGAGCTGCAATACCCTCGACCCGATACCGTCGATCCTCAACCGCCGAATTTCCCCGAAATGATCGAAATAGCTCGTCATTAAGCGGCGAGTTGTCTTTTGTTGGCGTTGATCTTTATTCGATAAATCAAAGAATCGTTTTCGGCGAAATGACTTTCTATCCGGAAAATGGTAAGGGAGTTTTTGCACCTCGTCAATGGGGCGCACGCCTTGGAGAATTTTTGAGTCTGCCGGGTAATAAACCGAAACAAACGTCCGTGGGTTGATGTTGGGGGATGGAAAGCTTCCCACTTACTCTGTGCGAGTGAATCTCTCACTCTTCGCGGTATTCTATCCGGCGGTTGGCCCGCAATGCGAAACTTCCACGCCCGGTACGCTTTAATTCGACATCGGGGCATTTTCGCTCCAAAATTTTAATGAGCCTTCCTAAGCGAAGTGCAAAGTTTGGATTATCGGGGTCGGAGACAATCTCCGGATTATCGATGAACTGTCGATGCTCAAAATCGGTACGTCCATCACTGATATAGGCTCGAAGAATCATGCGCAATATGTTGGCAGGCACTTTCGAAGCCAAATGACGGTTGTCCACCATAATCGATCCCTTGTTGGTTTTATAGACGAATACATGACAACCGCTAAGTTCATCGAGAAGCGAATAGTGAAGCTGCTCGGCTTTTTTCCACTGTGGTGAAGGACCGTCGACAAGTTCTCGGATGATAGGGCTCAGCGGATTTTGCGGCGTCTTGATCCCACCTAAATATCGAACACTCACAAGAGCCGCGGGAGCACCGTAGGTGCATCCGGCGCGGAGCACTACCCGTTTTCGCCTGCGGCAAATGTAATCGTTTGTAATTAGAATTACCGGCCAATCGGGAATACCCAGAGAGCCCGCATCGATACCGTGACGGTTGCAGAATGTATGAAATCCTATTTCCTCGCCATGAAAATCGCCGTTGATAAGAAATCTGCCGTTACGTAGTTCGGCCGTTGCGGGCGCCGCTATCGCCTCGACCGACCTTCCATCAGCCAAAGCGACAACCTCTTCATAAGCGGGGAGTCCCATGGCACGAGGAACCATTCGAATCGGCAACGCCGCGAAAAATTCGGTATCCAGCGCTAAAGCGTTTAAGCCATCATCCGTGTTCACGGCAAGCATTACAATGCTCACCGTGTATCCGCTCTGGGTTACACTTGCCACCTGTTTAAGAACAAGCCCGGGGAAAATTCGCTGGGCCGAAAGGTGAAGATGGTCCAGAACTACCTCACGCATGTTTTCAGACCGAAACAAGCGTGTAAGAAGCGGCTCGAGGCCCGCCAGCAACCTTCGGGGCGCTAAATACAATCCTCTTCCCAAGCCCTCCAGCGCTTCACGAACCAAAGGCGTTGCTTCGTGACCACGTTCGACTAAAAACCACTCTAAATCACCACAGGCTCGCAGGACATGTTCCATCGGTGTAGTCTTATCCTCATGCCAGAGGTGTTCCACCGTTTGGGAAGGGGACAGTGTCACGCCATTAGTCACCATTGGATTCCGACGCCAAAAATCTCCGACTATGCGGCCGGGGAACTGCATGAGCAGTGCTGCATGCAACGATCGTAAAAGGTCATTGGACAGCTCCAGCGCTTCCGCCTCATTGCCTTTCGCCCGATCCATAGGACCCTTCCTTTCTCATACCTCAAACGCACCGCGACATGTTAAAATTGTTGGATTGATGTGCAAAGCGGACGCTGGATAGAGGATTTGATCGACGGGGCGAAAGTGCCACCAGTATCAATATACTTCTTCGTTACATATTTGGCTGTGATCCTCATCACTTCGACGCAAAAAAAAAGCATGAACCGACTTTTCAATATGGGTTCAAGATTCGACAGGGCCGCTGGGACGATCCGTGACAGCCGGACCCCATTGCCCGAGCGGCAATCGGTCGATGTATGTATTTTTTCAAAGAGAATTGAGTTTTTTGTAGTTTTTGTCCGCAAATGACGCCGAACCGGCTCGGCAACCTGACGGTTTCCCACAAAAATCATGGACCTATTCCATCAAAATCGAGAAAAACTCATCAAGCACAATGCCCCGCTGGCCGATCGTATGCGGCCGCGGACACTGGATGAGTTTGTCGGTCAGGAGCATATAATCGGACCGGGAAGGCTGTTGAGGCGTGCGATCGCCATTGATCAGCTATCCAGCCTTATATTCAATGGGCCACCCGGAACCGGTAAAACAACGCTGGCCCGCATAATCGCCAACACCACCAAAGCGCAATTTCTTTCGATCAACGCCGTTCTCGCGGGCGTTAAGGATATTCGGGAAGCGATTCAGGAAGCCCGGACCAAGCTTTCTCTTCATTCCCAAAGAACAATCCTTTTTATCGACGAAGTCCACCGTTTTAATAAGTCACAGCAGGATGCTCTTCTGCCC
>WJJU01000472.1 GCA_014729595.1 Chitinivibrionales bacterium | reverse complement strand
CGACGGCATGCTACCACGGTATGGCGGTTTTTTCTCAGCTAAACTCATTATGAGTTCGGCTAAATAAAATGCCGCTAATTGACTAAGTTACGGCATGTTATGGCGATCTTTCGCCGACGGATTAAAAAAAAGACGGCAAACATGAACAAAGAGCCTTATATTAGGCTCTAATTGTTCTTGCGTGAGGCTGGTGTGATTCATAGCGTCCCAGGGATGGCGATGTCCGAATGAAGCGAAAACGCTTTTAGTTTAAACAGCAAAATTTAAGCGCTTAAAATTTGGCCGCATTGGCGACAAGGAGCAACCAATCGGAAGGTTTAGCGAATAAAGTCGGCAATTGAAAGTGAAAATTATCCGAACATTTTCAAGAGTGAGGCCGGTTTTGATTTTAATTCAAGTCACCCATGTCATGTCGCCGGTATTTGTATGCTGGGGGAAAGCCTTGTGGACGGTTGTGCTTCGTCGTGCGGAAAATATGCTCCAAAAAAGCCGGGAATCGGTAAAAGTACAAAAAAAGAAAGCGTCCGTGGAGCCTAGCCACTCTCTACCACCGTTTCCCGCGAAACGCATCATGCGGGTTGGGGAAGGTATGTGGGTGGTACGACATTGAGCGCTTGTTCGAAAAAACCCTCCGCTTAGTATACGCTCATATCACTGCAAACAGCTCGTTGTCGTGCGGCGAAAGGTACCTGTCTTCTCTTCGCCTCATGCAATATTCTATTTTCAACAGCCCAAACGACTGGCGCTGCAAGATGGAGTACCATCGGGGAGTAATCACCGATTCTGCCGCGCGCCTGGGCAGACGGTTCGCAGACTCTAAGGGAGAAAGTATGCCCAACAATGCTATATCCGCTTATCTGGATCAGACTGCTCCGGAGCGGATCGATGCGGGGTTTCTTGCGTATCTGGCCAACCTTACCGAGGTCGCAAAAATTACTCCGAACGTAGCCAAAGCGATTGTCGGAGAACTGGCCGATCAGCGGGCCAATCTGAAGCTCATTGCCAGTGAAAACTACTGTTCACTCCCGGTTCAACTTGCCATGGGCAATCTTTTAACCGACAAATATGCCGAAGGCTATCCGCATCATCGATTCTACGCCGGCTGCGGAAACATCGATGAGATTGAAGACTATGCTGCGCGGCAAGCTTGCAAGCTGTTCGGCTGCGAGCATGCGTATGTGCAACCACACAGCGGGGCCGATGCAAACCTAATCGCGTATTGGGCGATTCTTAACACCCGCATTGAGACACCGTCTCTCGAAGAACTTGGCGAAACTAATCCTTCAAAGCTTTCGCGCGAAGATTGGAACCGTCTCCGTGAGAAACTCGGTAATCAAAAACTGCTCGGTATGGACTACTATTCCGGCGGTCATCTGACGCATGGTTATCGTCACAATGTTTCGGCGCAGATGTTCGACGCCTACAGCTACGGCGTAAACAGAGAAACCGGGCTCCTTGATTATGACGAATTGGAGCGGGCGGCGTTGGAGATAAAGCCGTTCATATTGCTTGCGGGCTACAGCGCCTATCCGCGAAAGATCGATTTCGCCCGCATGCGTTCCATCGCCGACAAGGTTGGCGCGGTATTCATGGTAGACATGGCCCATTTTGCCGGTTTGGTTGCCGGGGGTGTTTTTCGCGATGAATTCAACCCGATACCGCATGCTCACGTGGTTACTTCCACTACCCATAAAACGCTTCGAGGTCCTCGGGGCGGGCTTGTACTGTGCACCGAGGAGTTTGCCGGTAGTGTAGATAAGGGATGTCCTCTGGTTATCGGTGGGCCTTTGGGGCATGTCATGGCGGCTAAGGCCGTAGCGTTGACCGAGGCAAATGCACCCGCGTTCAGGGAGTATGCCGGTTCGATTGTCTCAAATGCATCTTCCCTGGCTCAGGCTTGTATTGAACAGGGAATGGAAGTCGCCACCGGCGGCACGGATAATCACCTGTTTCTTATCGATGTTACACCGTTCGGTATTACCGGGCGCCAAGCCGAAAGCGCTCTTCGAGAGTGTGGTATCACGTTAAACCGCAATTCCCTTCCGTACGATATAAACGGCCCGTGGTATACCAGTGGACTTCGAATCGGCACGCCGGCCGTTACCTCGCTGGGCATGGGAGCCGATGAAATGCATGAAATCGCCGCGATACTCAAGCTGGTGCTGGCCAACACGAAACCCGAAACGATTAAATCGGGACCAAACGCCGGCAAAAAGAGCAAGGCGAAATTCGCGACAAGTGAGGAGGCCGGCAAAGAGGCGCGCAATCGCGTTGAAGCGCTCTTGGGACGGTTTCCGGTATATCCGAATCTTGATCTATCGTTTCTCTCACGGCATTTCGGCGATACTCCCGCTTAAGCGCCGCACGGGAAGGGGACGCGCTATAAATTTGGGCCGCACATCCAACCCGGATGGTGGCCCTCCAAGCATGAACGGCCTTTACAACCAAGCTTACCCGACGCGGCATTCACAAAGGACGACGGGGGAGGGCAATGGCCGCAATGGGCGGTATAGGTGATTTGGTATGACCGCGCGGCACGTAATCTTTTCACCGCCGCTTTTCTCCGCAATCATTCAAAACGCGAGCTTTGTGCTACTAACGTATATCTTTCAGGATCGTCACTCAGAAACGCCATTCCGGCGAAAGTCGGCATCCAACTGACAGTGATGGGCGAATGAGCATAGTTTCCGGATCCCGGATCAAGCCCGGGATAACGGTTTATACTTACAATACTCGTATTTGGGGCAAAAACTAATCAGGCGTCGGGCAAGAGGTGGAAAGACTCCATGATCTTGTGGATAAAGCCTTTGAGCCGATGATGCTCGTCTTCATCTTTAAGTCGT
>WJJU01000471.1 GCA_014729595.1 Chitinivibrionales bacterium | reverse complement strand
TGAAGATTCGACGTATGCTGTGGCTCGTGTCATCCTTCGACGGGTAAATTCGCTCGATCGTTTGGGAGGCCGTATCCATTATGCTCAGAAATGCCTTGTCGGTATATGTATGATGAGCCGCGGCAAGATAGTCGCCGGACGGGGAGAAGGCCACGGCATGCACATTTTTTAGCTCCGTGACCTGACGTTCGGTCTTGCGAAATAGGTCGCCGAACTCTTTTTGGGTTTTAGTAAGAGTATCGATGAAAATGTCGGGTAATCGTCCCCCCCCCTTTGACGGAGGAAGCTGTGAATCGCGCGATTTGGAAGACACGAACGCCACGTACCCCGAGGAGTCATGAATATCGTAGCGTCCCTTAACCGTTAGAGGCTCCGTGTTCACCCGCTTGCCGTAATCGATGGTGTCCGACAAGGAATAGGACATAAACGAAGTACGGTATGAATCGCTCTTGCCGTTGGATTGAAAATAAACCTTTTGATCATCGGGAGAGAAACGGGGATTGATGTTGTTGAATCCCTCTTTGTTGATTTTGCGGCCGTAAACCTGTTCGCCAAGCGAGTCGATTTGCGCCGTGTAGCGATGCTCCAGATCTTTTTTCCAGGCGGCGTACAGTTCCCTGCCCGATATTCCCAAAACCTCTCTGAAAATTCCGTCGAAATTTAGCCGATATGGTCGGGCGGCTTCGCGCAGAAGTGCCGCAAGCTGATTTTCTCCATAGTGTTCGGCTATGTAGCGTACCAGAGAAAATCCATGATTATAAACCTGTTCGAACTTATCGCCACGTCCCCGAAAAACACTCATTTCATCCCATGTCAACAGCTTCCCCGACAGCGTGAGCGTGCGCAAAATCATGTCCCGGTTGGCACCCCACCGGTCCGAGCCGTGGCGGCTGCTTTCGTACTGTGCGATTCCTTCAGTGAACCAGGGGGGAAGGATGTCTTGGGGGATCATACGGTGAATTTCGAAGCGCATTCCCGGGCCGGTTGAGTCAATCGTATTGTTTGGGTGTGAAAAGTAGCTCACTTGGGCGTAGGGCATCCATTCGGGCAATCGGCGGCTGATCCATATCGAGACGATATGGGCGTATTCATGTGCCACTACATTTTCGAGCCAATCGCCGGTATTGCGGTCAAGCCAGTCGGGCCCGGGAATAATGAATTTTATCAGGTTGAATGAAGGATAGGCAAAGCCGTTGGGGACCGTCTCGTACGCTACCACAACTTCGGTTCGGTTTGGCAAAATGACTTGGTATTTTTTGCTGAAAATGTCATGAAGATTCTCGAGTATGTCACCAATTTCTTTAGCGGTCTTTTGGATTCCCTTATGGTAAGTTATCCTGAAGTGCGGGGTTTCGGTTGTGTACCAATCAAGGCCGAATGCGTTGAACGATGCGGCGGACAACGAAAAAGAAATGCACACCAGTATAACCAAGGTCTTGCGTGGTATCGCACCAAATCCATGTTTCACTCGAATCACCTCCGAACTGTGGTCGCCGGCGGAAGGGGCTTTCACCGTTCATTGCCTCTACACCTGATTACGATCCCGTTAACTCTAGCGAACCACGGCCATTTTCCAGTAAACTATGTCGCTCTTATCGCCGAACGTCGCTTCGAGACGACAACGGTACACCGCCGACCCAAAGTTGCGGAGAGCCACCCTATATTCGTTGGGGCCGGGATAATAGGTGCTCAAATTTTCGGCCGAGTATGCGTGATATCCCGTATAGGTGAATATGTCAAGACGCACTTTCGAGGCTTCTCCCGACAACTCGTAGCGGAACGTGACTTCATCGGCGCCGTTGCTTGGATTGGGATAGCTGTAAAATGTCGTTACTTTTCTTAAGCGCGGGGCGGAGCATGTTGGCGCCGGTCCTCGATAGGTAAAGCTCCGCGCGCCGTCGCAGCCGGTTTGCGGCCACACCATCGGGCCTCCCACTACCTCGGAATCGAATTCCCAGCGATAGAGCCGGCCCTTTGTCGACACGGCGAGAATATCCACGTCCGAATCCCGATCCATATCGCAGAGCAACGGAGCCGATTCGGCCGATCCACCTACGGTCAAGGGCCAGTATGACTGCGCGACACGACCGACGTTGGGCAGAGAGACGGTACGGAAGACCGGACGTTCGCCGGAGCTGTTGCGGGCGTCGACAAAACCTCCAGGCAGCACATAGGGGAACATAACCGAATCGCTTACGGTCAAGAGCGTATCGATAAACGAAGATTCGAGATCGGTTATGCTGTCCGAATGCCCTTCGCTGGTTGTATAATAAACTTTGCCCTTGGATTTGAGAGTGGAGTCGATGTCGCCGACGGCGATGGTGATGTTCTCGCCGGTGGGGGTGGAGAACAAGACCATCGGTTTGCCTCCATCGTCCGTCGCTACCGTAGGTGAAGTGTTTATGACCCCGCGCTGATACCAGTAGCGATTGTCGAGATAGGCCGGCCAAGCGTTTGTTAAAAGCGCTCCGCGCGCGCTCAAGGCGTAGACGCCGTTGGTTCCTCCCACCACGATGTCCAAGGCGCCGTCACCGTCCAAATCCGCAAGTGAGGGTGCGGAACTATTGTGCGGCAGCTTGCTGCGTCGCGTGTCGGAAGTGTCTTCGATAAAAGAGTAGTATGCCGCCCAGTCGTTGGGAGTAAGTGCCCAGTCGGGCGCCGGCTTCAGGTCGTTGACGGTCTCGAGCAGCCACAGCCCCTGCCGACCGTCACACACAACAATCTCGAGGCTTGTATCCGTATCGCATCGGTTAAGATCACCGGTCGCCAGTGTGTAAGGAGGAATTCCTTTGCTAAGCCTTATGGTATCCAACAGCTCGCCGTCGCTAAAGCTGATCATGCCGACAAGACCGGCGGTATCAACAGCGGCCAGCGTTCCCGCGGTGGAATCGACAACGGCGAGTGCCTGCACCGGTGCCCTGCGATCTTTCGCAACGGTAATGCTGTCGGTGATCAGCATGCCGCTACCTCCTATGATACTCCCATCCGCGCATCCCACCGCCCATTGCTCATCCCGGTAATTGCATACGTAGCTGGATAATTCTTTTCCGACGGCTATAGTGTCGACGGTGGGAGCATGGTTTTCCTTGTTTTTACCGACCACATGAATAACCTTCCCCGACGGAATGTAGAGCTTGCCGTCGATAGTAGTTGGGAAAGTGAACGGCGCTTCGATGCGAGCCAGGTAATTCACGGGCAGGTACGAGTTCGTCGTGTCCCCCGTGGTCGAATCAATCCAAGTGGCCGTGTCGCCACGCAGGGTGAGTATGCGGACGCTGTCGGTGAGTGTACCGAGTGAACCGTCACGCAGAACCCCGTCGATCAGATCCCATACGTAGAGTCTTCCTTCGGTGTCGAGAAGCGCGATTTCGTGATTGCCGTCTCCGGCCACGTCGCATAGAGCCGGCTCAAAGAAAGTGCCGGGGACGATCATCCGCGGTTGCCGCCATTTTTTTTGCGCACCGGGCGGGTCAAACTCTACGGTCACCCCGACCACCGAATCGGCATAGTTAATGACGAAGTAATCACGAATTGCGTTGAATTCCTTCGGAGCGTCGTCGCTCGGCTTTTCCACCGTCAGCTTCAGGTAGGTATGCCCGCCGTCGTTGCTTTGGGTAGTGGGACGGGTGAAGGGACCCATTTCGCGAATGATGGTCTTTTCATCGCGGCGCTTGTGAGGAAAAACATCTTCTGCGCCGCCGTAATCAAACGAGGCCTGGTAGAATATATCCGTGAATTCCACACCCAAATCTTGAATCCCGTCCGCCTCTTCGAGGGATATGGCACGATAAAGTGAATCGATATTAAGAATATTCCACTCGAATCGATCCCGCACCCGATCTTCATCAACATGCCACACGAGCAGGCCCGACGCGGGAAGGCCGACATCGTAGTTGTCCACCTCCAAAATGACCGAACTGTTGTCACTCGTTTCAACGACATTGGATTCGAGATTGACGGGGTTGTATGCGTCGATGTGCTCGGTTTCGTCGGTTGTCTCATAGTTGAAAGCGGAGCGCTCGCCTCCGAGGTTACGCTGACGATTTTCGATTAGATAGTACTCGTGATCGTTGATGGGAACCAGAAGGATTGTCGTATCGTTTTCGTCGGCGGCGTTTACGGCGGTAAGATTGTAAGAGCCGCCGGCGGCAATGTCGGCGACTACGGGATTGTCCCAGCCCATGAATGCGCGTACCCATGCGGACGGCCAGGGAGGAATAAAACCGTTGCCCGCGGAGTAACCGGCAAAGTCCATAATGCAGAAGGCGCCTACTCCCGATATACCGCTCGTAGTGGAAAACAGGTCGGGGATGCCGAGCTGGCGGGCGACCTGGTTGACCAGGATGCCGTGGATACCCCAATTGAGGCTATCCTGATTCGACGTTTCCGACACCATCATAACCTCGTCCACGAGCAGGCGACCATTGTTCACTTTTACGCCCGTGCGTTTTTTTCCGTCTATGGTAAGGGTATCGAACCCGAGTTCTTCTTGGTAATAGTCAAAAAAATCGGGAGAGATGAAGGCATCGATCATGTCCGAGGGCGTATCTTGTCCGAGGAAGCCCTCGTAGCCGCCGTCGGTCAGGTATGACGCCCCGGCGTGAATAATCAGCAGAGCGGTCTTGCGGCCCAGTGAATCGCGCAGCATCGGCGTCCCTGGCCGTGATGTCGTATCGATCCGCAGGCCGGTGAACGGAGAACCTTCTTCCGCCGTCTCCGACGTATCAACCGTCATGACGGCGTCTTTGATAAACTGCATCAATGCTTCGGTTCGGCGTGCGTAGTATTCGTCCCAGGTTTCTTGCGGCAACTTTCCGCCGGGGGAGTATCTGGTCATGCGATGGGGAACCTGGTACGCTTCGGCAACACCCGAGGGGTAAATGGAATAATCGACGTGCAGTTTCCCACGCGATACCTTGGCGAAATAGTTACGGACAAATTTGAGCTGATTGGCGAAATAGGTGGAGTCATGCTCCAAATCGTCGTATTTGTAGACATTGTCGCGGTAGTATTTGCTTTCCTTTTCGTCTGAACTCGTTCCGCCATTCGTATTGATGCCGAATAAGCCGTTGCCGGTGGTTAGCTCCGAAGTGTCTTTTTGGAACTCTATACGAACCGCCGCAATGTGAAGAGTGTCCGTCCCGGCCGACGAGCCGTGAAGAATCGACCATGGGTGCCGCTCAAGAAGGTTTTTGCGGGACACTCCCTTAAGGAGATACGGATAAGCGCCCAAAGGTCCTCCCGTCACCTGTTCTTGACGGCGGGATTCAGCGGCTGATGGAACCGTCACTGCAATTGAGAGTATGACGGCAACGAGCGGGATCGGCAATCTTTGATTCATGAAAGAAACCCGTTTTGTCCTAAAGGTGATTGTATGTGCCTTGCCGTTGCCGGGGAAGGTATGCCCCTGATCCCGGGAGGGACGGCGGTGAAGCACCTCGGCCTTCCATTGTAGCACATGCCCGTGGCGACCGGTCGCAATGGCTTGCTTTTGCAATGTGTCCGCCTTCCGTCAAAGATTACGGCGAGAACTGTGGAACCGGCGAAACAACATTTGCATGCTAAATCTTGAGTAGCAGCGATATGCGCCATTGACCATGCCGAGCTACGGACATTTCTTTGGGCGAATGAATATATGATCCGTCGAAACTGAGGTTGCCGTAACTTAGCCCCAGTCCGATCGATATTTCTTTTCGGTACCCGATATCATCGTGCATGTAGCCCAAGCGAAGGGCGAGGAAATTCGCGTACCAAAACTCGACACCGACGTGAGCAATGACCTCGCGAAGTTCTTCGTTAAACTTTTCCCAGTACGTTTGGTCTTCTTTCATCTTAATAAGATCGGTATAGAATGCTTCCCAGAATGGGTCGGGTCTGCCGGTAAAGCTGTTCTTGACGATTTCGCGGTTGAGATCGGTGATGACCTGGAGCTGGACCAGGGGAGTACTGACAACCTTGTAGGCAAGGCCGAATTTAATGTTGAAGGGAAGCGGATCGGCGTCATCTCTGGAAACGTAGTAGATCGGTGGACCCATATTTTGAACGTTGAGTCCAAGGCTAAGTCCCTCAACTAAAAGGTTTCGCTTCAGAAGTGCGGCATCCACCGCAAACGTGCGGCCGATTCCCTCATCCCCTTCTCCATATTCGGGCGCCAAGGCACTATGGACATACTTGAGATTAAGGCCTAAGGAGAGATCTTCTTTGATGGGTAATCCATAGCTGAGTCCGAACACGCCCTCCCAGGAGTGTGTAGTGACCGGCTCAACGGCGCCTTCCTCATCGGTGATTTCTATTTCGCCGAAATTGATGTAGTTAACCGTTGCGCCGATTGTGCCCCAATCGTTGGTGGGAATGACACCGGCAAGGTAAATGTGCCACAAATCCGGGATCTGAAAGGCCGGAAGGAGCCGTTCATAGAATACTTGGAATTGCATGTCGGCATGGTCGTACTGGTTGACCGCTTTGTCGGTAATCAGCCAAGCGTCTTTGCCCTGGACGCTGACGTCGTGAACGGCGGTGCCTTCAAGCGCGTTTTTTGAATGATAGAATTTCCACAAGGGGGGGGGCTGCGCCGATTTACCGTCGCGCCCAGTCTTTTGCCGTCCTTCACGATAAGTGATGGCGCCGCGATTGGTACCGATCCATACTTTCCCTTCGTCAAGCTCGGCGAACGAATGAATCTTACTGTCGGGAAACTTATAGCGCTTCCATGAAGTCTTGTCGTAGATGGTGATGCCATTTTCACCGCCGATCCACAGCGACCTTTGAGAGTCATACATCAAAGCGGATACATGCGGCGACAATAACCCGTTCGTTGTATCGAAGACGGTCCATTGTTTTTCTTTTTTTCGCGCCAATCCTTGGCGAGTACCTACGTATAAAACGCCGGGTTCGGCAAATGCGATCGAGGTAATTGTGAGATCGGGAAGGTGGCGGTCGTCATAGGCGGTCCATATCCCGTCATCGAGAATCGCCACACCCGCATCCGTTCCAACCGCTATTTCCGAATGGGGGCCGACGGCCAGCGAGGTGATGTGGTCGGAAGGAAGTCCGCTTAGCGTAGTATAATACATCCACGATGCGCCGTCATAGCGCCATAATCCGTTTTGTGTACCCACCCACAAGCGATCGGAGAGATCCAGGCGCAAAGCCGTTATGCTGTCTCGCACGGCGATACTGAAGGGTACCCTGAGTTCAACAAGATCGGCAAATCGAATATCGTCCATCTCGAAAACCTCGGCCGCTTTGCCGTCCAGCGAGTCCGCAAGCGTTGTATCGAGCCTGGTGGCAAGTACGCCGTAAGCCCCGGCAAGGTTTTGCTCTCTTTCTTCAAGCGCCAGAATAGCATCGATAATCTCTTGGGTCTTGTCGTCGGTTAGGTCGGGCGCGGCGTCCGTCAGGATGCTTCGAAGGTGTTGTGCTTTTTTTTGGTCTATACCGTTTTCGCGCTTGATTAGCCGTACGGCCCGCGCCAACTCTTCCTGATCCTCCGTATTGAGGAATCGTTCGGCGATTTCTTCCAAGTCGTCGCCTACCTCGATAAGATAAGTCTCGTAGGTGGTCCAGGAGCCACCGCTGTATTTGTAAATACCCTTATTTGTTCCCACCCAAATGCGGTTACGAGCGCCGAATGACTGATTTTTCTTGGAAGTGACGGTGGTTGGTCGTATGCCGTCCTCCAGCGGGAAGGCATGCCATGCGTTTGCCAAAGGCGACTGACCCAATCCGGCGGGATTGAAGAACGTAGCGTTGGCATCGTCGGATACCGCCACGAAAGCTTCCGCCAATCCGGTTGCCCGCGCGCCCGGCGGAAACAAAAGGGTAATTACGGCTGATTGGCCAACGTCTGCGCGGGCCGTTGAATGCAGCAAGAGCGAAATGATGATCGTCGAAGCAACCTTTGAAACACATTTCATGGCACTATTTCCTAAGCTGGTTTTAGCACTGTGTGCCAGTCGGGTAACGGAGGGCACTCGCCGTCGGTAAAAAGTGGGCTAATAGTGGATTTGGTCGTATCGCGAAGCTCTTCAGAAGTGCCGTGGTAACCGGCAAGCCTACAGTGACACCCCACATGAAAAGGCGGTAAAAGCCGGGGATGTTTGTAAATTTCTTCACGCGTCACAAAGTGCCCCTTCCTTACGAAATCGGCGCAAATCGGATCCTCGGCTTCAAAATCATAATAGTAGAAATCCACGCCTTTTGTGTCGCCCTGCTCGACAACGCGGATGGAAGCTTCGAGATGGTTGTTCCACATCTTGCGAAGTCTTTGTTTATCCGCTTCAAGAAGCGTATTTCCATGTATATCTACGTTTGTATCCGCCAAATATTGGCAAATCTCTTCTTCCTTCGGCTTATAATCATATACATTTACTCGCGGGGATTGCCGAACGACCGAAAAAATGCCGCTTTTGTGTATAAGCTCCTCCTCGTTGGGAACCGCCGGTTCCCGTTTGCCCCATGCAAGTCGGATGGCTATGAGTGTAAGAATAAGAAAGAAGGCAATACCGATGAGCGCAAGGTACATTATTGAACCTCAAGCGTGGAAGTACGAGTCATGGCCGAAATGTGCCGGGACTATCGCGCCCCGGCACGGGATATTTACATGCATTCCACAATCGCCCGTCCAAAGGCGGAACACGAGATTGTCTCGGCATTGTCCATCAGGCGGGCAAAATCGTAGGTAACCCGTTTTTGCGCAATGCAGCGTTCGATTCCCAGTAAGATCAGGTCCGCAGCCTCGTTCCAGCCAAGATAGCGAAACATCATCTCACCCGAAAGGATCAGCGACGAAGGATTGACTTTATCTTGCCCCGCATACTTCGGCGCCGTGCCGTGCGTTGCCTCAAAAACGCCGATACCCGTCTCGTAGTTAATATTTCCGCCGGGCGAAATGCCGATACCGCCGACTTGTGCGGCCAACGCATCGGAGATATAATCACCGTTGAGGTTCAGCGTCGCCACGACACCATATTCCGCGGGACGAGTAAGAATCTGTTGCAGGAATGCGTCCGCGATCACATCTTTAATCACAATACGCGCGCCCTCCACGGTCAATTGCAGCCACGGCCCGCCGTCCAGCTCTCGTGCGCCGAATTCGGTCCGACCCACTTCATAGCCCCAATCCCTGAAAGCTCCTTCGGTGAATTTCATGATATTGCCCTTGTGCACAAGGGTCACCGAATCATGACCGTTTTTGATTGCATAGTGGATCGCCGCTCTCACCAAACGCCGCGTTCCTTCACGTGATACCGGCTTGATGCCAATGCCCGTGGTCTCAGGGAATCGAATCTTGGCATAGCGCTCGCCAAACTGCTCCTTCAGTAGGGTCAAAAATCGTTGCGTGTCTTCATCTCCCCACTTGAATTCGATACCGGCGTAGATGTCTTCGGTATTTTCTCTAAATATGGCCATATTAACCAGTTCGGGGCGCTTGACGGGGCTCGGGACGCCTTTGAAATACCGAACCGGACGAAGACATACATAAAGGTCGAGTTTCTGACGCAAGGCCACATTTATGCTTCGAATTCCTCCACCCACGGGAGTTGTGAGAGGGCCTTTGATTCCTACATGATGCTCGCGGATCACCGCGACGGTCTCATCCGGAAGCCAGCTTCCCGTGCTTTCATGCGCCTTTTCGCCGGCTAACACTTCTTTCCAGGCAATGGATCTTTTGCCCCCGTACGCTTTTTCAACGGCTCCGTCGAGCACGAACCGAGTTGCACGCCAGATATCGGGACCCGTACCGTCCCCCTCGATATACGGTATGATTGGGTTGTCCGGCACTTGAAGCGAACCGTCATGAATAGCTATCTTCTCCGGCATGCAAATACCCTTTCTGCTCATAGGCGAATAAACAAAACGGTGGGATCTCCGCTTGTGTTTTCGGCGGCTTATCGAGAAGCGCGGTCGTCAGGCGGATTCAGATCCCCGCCATATCGTACCGCTTGGTTATGTATGCACTCCCGCCCGGCATGGAGAGCCGGGACAATTCAGAGCGCGACCAACGTACACCGTCTGGAGCAATGACCACCACGAGATTATTAAAATACGAAAAATGCAGATTCATCACAAGATACCGTTGACTCATTCGCGCCCCACATGTATCTTTAATGAACGATAATAGCGCGGGAATAACTCAGTGGTAGAGTGTCACCTTCCCAAGGTGAAGGTCGCGGGTTCGAATCCCGTTTCCCGCTTTATTTCCTTTTAGCCTCTCATGTTCTCCATTCCGCATTTTCTTCTACTATAAAACTTTCCCCTTGGATGCCCGTCAGGTTTTACCGGCCACACCAAATAAGTATATATCCTCAGCGATATGATCGACGTGATTCATTCCCGTCGCCGAATTTGGGCCTGTTCACGGCTTGCCGTGGCGAAGAGGTGTGAAGCTCGGGCGGTTCCAAGCAAGGTAAGTGGTCCTCTACACCGGCGATGCTAAAGAAAAAAAGATCCGAGCGACAACCACTCGGATCTTTTTTAATGCGTAACAGTTCTGAATGCAGCTATTTAGCTCTCCTTCGAGCCCGTTTCCACGTTTTCTTCGGGAGAAGCCTTGAGTTCCTCCACATTGACGTCGAGCTTACTGATCGTATGATCGGCTACCAGAAATGTCGCTTCTTTTCCGGCGGCTTTTACCCAGAACTTGTTCTCGGTACCCTTTTTATTGCCCACGACAATCTCTTTGGTGTCGCCGTTGCCGAGTGTTACACGCGCGACAAGCTCCGGTTCGGAAAAGCCCAACGTATCATCGTCAAGGGCTACATTCTCTTCCCAGCCGGTCGTCTTCAAATTAGATAGTGCCCCCAGCAGCTTGTTGACCTTCGCTAAGTCGGCCATGTGCTTTTCGGGGGAAACAAGCTTCCAAATATCCGCGCCGGTTGAGTCCTTTTCTTTTTCCATCTTGATAGTGGTGGCGGTTCCTTTAACGAGTGTAATCGATTTGGCGTTATTCTTGTCGAATTTTTGCACCGTTTTGTCACGCCACCTCTGCTCGTCGGAGAAAAACGAGTATTTTATACTTCCACCAACGGTGTAGACTTTGTCGGAGCCGATCTTTCTGACATAATTGCTGCTCCAATCGGGACCACTCTTACCGATCCGGAATGAGCCGAGTGGCTTGTCCTGCGCATCCCAGACCTTCACGAGCACGCCGTTTGCGCTGTCGACCTCAAACAACTCCTGCTTTTCGGGGTTGGTGGAAACGAGGTCGTCCTTAGACAAATTGCTCATTTTCTCCAGTGCCGTGGCAACCGCGGCGCTGTCGGCCGGATATAAACGGGATTTTCTCCCTTTTTCGGTGTCCGCGCCGGTCTGCTTGTCCGCAACATTGGTCAGGCCCGAAGCTTGTCCGGACCCGGTGACCGCCGGATCGGCATCCACCACCCAGATATCGCCTTTACGGCGAATTTTCACCGAGTCTTTTTGGGCGACGATCATAAAAGCCGATACGTTATCTTCGGAATACCCGGGAAGAAAAGCATCTTTTTTCGATCCGGATGAGAGCTTGTCGATATTCTCGGTGAGAACAATTATTCCCACGACGACGAGAAGCAGGACCAAAAG
>WJJU01000470.1 GCA_014729595.1 Chitinivibrionales bacterium | reverse complement strand
TGGATACGACCAAAATTCATTCAATCGCCGGCTTTCTTGACTCCGATGTCCCGTTGCTTGCCACTCGTCCCTTCCGCTCGCCCCATCATACAATCTCCGACGCCGGCTTGACGGGCGGTGGCTCCTATCCGCGCCCGGGAGAGGTTAGTCTCAGCCATCACGGGGTATTGTTTCTCGATGAACTACCGGAGTTCAACAAGAATGTATTAGAGAATCTTCGTCAGCCCATCGAAGACGGGCGGGTGACCATATCGCGCGCCGCAATGTCATTGTCATATCCCGCCAATTTTATGCTGGCCGCGGCACTGAACCCTTGCCCTTGCGGCTATTACACCGACCCTCGCCATGAATGTTCTTGTTCTCCTCAACAAATTCAGCGCTACATGTCCCGCATATCCGGCCCCTTGATGGACCGCATCGATATTCATATCGAGGTGCCCGCGTTGGCCTATGAAGAGCTGTCGCGCAAGGAACCGGGGGAAGGGTCGCAATCGATGCGCGCGAGCGTGGTGGAGGCCCGCGACAGACAGCTTGAACGCTATCGAACCGAGCCGAAAATCTATTGCAATGCCCACATGGCGTCGCGCCATATCCGTAAATATTGTGAACTCGACGAACAATCGCGTGAGCTTCTGAAAAGCGCAATTGACCGGCTGGGCCTTTCCGCACGAGCCTATGATCGTATTCTCAAGGTCTCTCGAACCATCGCGGACCTCGATGGACAACCGGCAATCATGTCAAATCATATCGCCGAGGCGATCCAGTATAGGAGTTTGGACCGGAAGTTGTGGATGGGTGCGTGAGGAGGAATTAGGATTGATTCGCCGTTAACACACTAGCAAACCCTTTATTGCGAGTACTTCGAAAGGAATACCGTTTCTCTCACAGCGTCGCCCAGACCGCCGTGATGCATTGTTGCCGTCACGTTTGGCGTATAGGCCTCAGAGTCGGCCTGACAGGCGGGATTAGGCCGTCGTTCGCACCTACGCCTCTGCGCGTGGGAAGAGCGCAATTGTTTTCCGTTTTTCCGTTGATCTCTCCACAATAATCACTTTATGTCCTCTTCTCCGCTTGCGCAAAAGAGGCCCGGCTTCGCCAAAAGGCTTAAGGCTTGACTACGCTACTTCCACACGGGTCGCCGGGGCGGGTAAGGGATGAAGCGGAGTCGTCGGTGGCAATTTTTAGTTCGCAAAGTTAGCCCCGGCGCCGATTGGTTTTGCGGGAGCACCGGATGAGTCGTATCGTAGCGTGTGCGGCTCGACATCCTTCACTTACATTTATTTTGAACAAAAGCGGTATGCAGGAACAAAACGAAATGAATCAAGCATGTGTCCTATTGATCGCGTAAATTACTATAAAAGGAATTCACCCTCCACTTATAGCCATGGAGGCTATCCATGTCGGTTCCGTTTCGCATCCGCGGTATTTGTTTTTTATTGATAATATGCGGTGCCCCAGCAGCCGTCGATGCGGGAAATTGGAGTCATGAGTTCACCATGACTCACCATCGAATGAACAACAATGGTGAAATAGAAAACAAGAACGGCACGATGCGTGTCTGGTATGCCACCTCCCGGATTCGGGGTTTCGTTTTGTCCGGGGCGGTCGGCAATGCCTATAAGTTCTGCACAAGCACCGTGCTACGGGAGCGTTTGGCAAGCGAAGAGCTGGGGATTGTCTATTTCAAAGAGTTCGGTATCAGCATATTCAACTATGGGCGCGACAGTACGTTCTTTTTTCGGGCGCTCGATACGGTGGCGGTGGTAAGTGAAAGGATGGGGTTTCGTAATGCACCGTGGATACTTTTCGGTCACTCGGTCGACGGAATTTTTGCGCAGAATATCGCCGTATGGAAACCCGGGCGAACCGTGGGAATCATCCACTATAAAAGCGGCAATCTCGGCAACCCGGCGATTATGTTCGAGCCGTGTACAACCATCGCCCCCATTAAAGACATACCGTTTCTTGCCGTTAGCGGGCGGTACGAGGAATACGGGCCGGACGGGGTGTTGGCGCCGGGGCAATCACGGGAGACCCAGTGGTGGGCCATACGCGATACCTTGCGGGATCTGCGTACAAAAGGCTACCGCTGCGCCCTCGCGGTCGATCATTACGGTGATGCAAGTCACACATCGTGGTCTATTGAAAGTGCGGAGTTGATGGCGCTTTTTGCCCACAGTGTTGCTCGCGCCCAGATACCCACGGAGTATGACGGTTCATCGGCGGTGGCTCTCGAGCGTATCCCCGAAAGCGAAGGATGGCTGTCGGATACCGCAATTCCTGCATTGATCGACAGCCCAACGATCCTCGCCGAGCCCGTTGAGAGCGCATTCGATGCTTTTCCGGCACACAAACGGTCAACGGCGTATTGGCATTCCGACAGCGTTGTCGCCCGCCGGTGGGTCGATTTCCATACGGCCGGTGACTATCCCGGAGCCACACTACGACCCCGAATCGGTATCGGTTCAGGCGCTCGAAGGCTTACGGGGCCACGCATCCACATTCAATCCTCTCCGTATACGGTGCGAATAGAGCTGCGCCAATCCGAATGGGTTTATGATTCACGGGGAGTGAGGTTGGAGTAGGGCCGCGGCGGGCCCGGCAAGGGGCGAGCCGTCGACGGGACGGGTGACAGTGGGGTAATACCGGGCACCGACTCAGAAGCCCGATATCTTATCTGATAAACCGATTTCTCTCATGAATCTGATAATTATGCAAATACCGATAATAATACACCCATTTCATGGGGCTGCGGCCGCTGAATACAAAACGATACAGAGTACCGTCGCATCGGCATTCAAAGATGTCCTTGCGCTCGAAAACGAAGCTGTCGGTTCGGGCGACGGGAAGTTGGAGGAGTGAACCGCTCATTGTCGGCGTGAATACGAGCTTTTCTTTGGTAAGACTAAGCGAGCCGTAGCCGTGATCGATAAAGTTACCCTCGTCATCTTCGATTTGAAGTAGAGCGCGTTCCCCGGTCGCTAAGATGGTACGGCTGTCGGTCCGCGCCAGTTTTTCAATCACCTGCCGCTTGTGCCAACTCGCCCAGTCGTACAGATCTCCGATTTCCGAAATTGAGCTACCGGCGCTCGTGAATCGACAGTGGGGATCAATGCTCCACGATGAACCACACGCACGGCACGAGATCGTATTGCCTTCGGTGACGAGCCGGTCTTCGTGGTCGCACTGAGGGCACAGCCAGACAAAGCGTTCCAGCCCTTCGGCTAACGCTTTCCCTTCAAAGGGTGTGGCAAGATTTTGCTCGTCCTTGATGTCATTATTATAAATGAAATCGGTGATAGAAGCGAGAAGTTGATCGGGGGATTGACCCCTGAGTTCGTTGGCGGAGACGACTCTTCGGCGCATGCGCGTGCGTCCCTTGCGTTGCGTGCGTGCCCACCACGGCTTGCAGAGAAAGTTCCCCGATAAGCGGCACATTACAAGTGGGC
>WJJU01000469.1 GCA_014729595.1 Chitinivibrionales bacterium | reverse complement strand
ATATATTAATATCGTATTTGCCGTACCGCTTGTGCAAAAACTCTTTTGTGCCGAGGCGATCTTTTCCAAATGCGTGATCTTCACCCATAATCCACTCCCTGGTTCCAAGTCGATCGACCAGAATTTTCTCCAGGAACTCCTCGGGTGACAGGCTTGCCATAGCTTGGTCGAATCGGAGGCAGACGAGATAATCGACTTCCCAACCGCTCAGCAGATGAGCTTTTTCTTCGCATGTCGTCAGGACGAACGGTGGCTCGTCGGGATTGAGCATCGCTCGTGTGTGCGGAACAAAGGTGACTACCGCCGAGGATAAACCCTGTGACCGGGCTCGCTGAATCGTTTGCCGAATAAGCGTGCGATGACCCCGATGAATCCCATCGAAGTTCCCGACCGACACTACCGTTTGCGTGCCGGGTGGAAGCGAAGCGTCCTGACCGATTACCTTCATCGATTGACCAATACCCTTTCGGGATGATAAGTTCCGCGCGCTGTTTTGCGTACCACCGCGGCCGGCTCCATATAGGGACCGAAGACAAACAAGAACTTGGGTTCATACTCCGGAGCGGGGGGCGCAATTTCACGACCAAAGCTCAGCTCCCGCAACTCCCCTTTGCTTGCCCGGTAATGAGGTAATGCGGAAACCACCTCCGCCACAGGTACGAGGCAGTGATCCGCATTGCTCCTCAACTCTTCAAGTCCGCGAGCATCCTCAACCGCCGTCCGACCGATTTTTTCACGTCGAATCGAGGTGGTGACGGCGATCGTGCCTAGCTCGGAAGCTATATCACGGGCAAGTGCTCGAACGTAGGTCCCCGTGGAACACGCGACGCTCATCACCGCCACGGCTCGTTCGCGGTCGTATTCGTGAAGCTCAAGTGAGTTTATACGCGCCGTCCGTGCCGCCAACTCGAAATCGCGTTCTTTGCGCGCAAGCGTATATGCCCTGACTCCGCCCACACGTACCGCCGAAAAGCGAGGCGGCACCTGCCTGATGGTGCCGACGAAGCGCGGCAGTATCGCCCGAAGAGAAGTCTCCTCGGGTATCGCGCCGCCCTCCTCAACCACCGTCCCCTCTTCGTCAAGCGTATCGGTCGTAGCGCCGAACCGCATGGAAAATCGGTAAACCTTGGGCTCGAGCGGCAAAAACCGGAGGAGCTTGGTAGCCTTCCCAACAGCCAGGAACAACAATCCCGACGCCGCCGGGTCCAGTGTTCCGGCATGCCCGATCGCCTTGACTCCCAGCGCCTTACGCGCTTCACGGACTATATCGAACGAAGTGGGGCCTACCGGTTTGTCGATAAATACAAATCCCATCACCGCCATCCGGTTACCCTCCCGATTATTTCGAGCATGCTGCGTCGAGCGGGCTCCAACGCCAGAGGCATGGTGCAGCCGGCGGCGCATTCGTGTCCACCCCCACCGACATCCCGCGCGATCTTCCCGACGTCGATCGTGCCGTTGGAGCGAAGGCTGAAATGAGTTTCGGATTCGGTGTACTTGAGCAGCATACCTATCTCGGTACCGACCGCGGTGACCGTCGTGTCGGCCATACCCTCGGCATCACCGTAGCTCGCTCCAAGCTGCTCGATTGCCGCCACGGGAAGTTCCATGGTACAGAGGCGCGTGTCGAAATGGAATTGCAAGGTAGACCAGATGCGGGATCTGAGAAGAAGCCCGTTGGGACTGTGCGATGCATAAACGTTGCGGTACGCTCGTGCGCAATCCGCGCCGCGATCCGCCAAATCCGCACAGATACGAAGAACATGACCGTTGGTGTTGGCGAACCTGAAGCCTCCCGTGTCGGTCATAATAGCCGTATAGAGAATCTCCGCCACGGTTGGGGGGTAGGCAACGCCCTCCTCCGCGAAGAACCGATAGATGAGTTCGCCCGTGGCGGCGGCGTTGGTGTTTACGATATGACAATCGCCGAAAAGGGTGTTGTCGCGATGGTGGTCGATATTAATTACGATCGGTGCAATCGAATCGGTGCCTTTCCACCCCAGGCGGTGCGGATTGGAGCTGTCGAGTACAACGAATACGTCGAACGGGCCGGGGGGGCGTGATGTCGTGATCATGTCCGCATCGTGCAAAAAGGCAAGTTTCGTAGGAACGGCGTCGCGATTGTATATCGTCACCTTTTTGCCCAGCGAACGTAAATACCACGAAAAGGCGAGTTGGGAACCGATGCTGTCACCATCGGGGTTAACATGCGAGGAAATCAAAAAGCGAGCGTTGCCCTCGGTCAGATCACGAAGCTTAGCCCAAGTCATCTTTAATCTTGTCGAGCAGTTCGTTGATGTGCTCTCTGCGGTCGAGGGACTCATCCAGCTTGAAATGAAGCTTGGGAAAGTGTTTGATCGAAACGCGTTGAGCTACAATATTTTGTATGAAAGGAGCGGCCCCATTGAGCGCGACAAGAGCGTCTTTTCTCTTTTCGGGAGTATCGTAAATGCTGACGAACACCGTAGCATTCCTGGTATCCGCCGCCAGCTTTATCTCCGACACGGTCACCATCGGCGGGACCCGTGGGTCCCGCACCTCGTTTTGTATCGCCCAAGCGATTTCTCTGCGTAGCTGCTCTTTGACACGATCGTTGTACCACCGGGGCGACGACATCTCTCACTCCTTACGAGGATAGCTTACGGGCTACCTCTACCTCCTTGTACGTCTCTATTCTATCGCCTTCTCTAAAGTCACCGAAGCCGTCGAGTGTTATGCCGCACTCGTAGTTGTTCTGTACTTCGCGTACATCGTCTTTGTGGCGCCGCAGCGTACCGATGCGCGCGTCGGCAATTTCGATATCGTCACGAATGACTCGCGCCCGATCATGGCGACGCACCGTACCCGAGGTAACATAACAACCGGCAATGGTTCCCACCTTCGAGATTTTGAATACCTGTCGGACCTGCAAATCGGCCAGATGCTCTTCTTTGATTTCGGGTGACAGCATTCCTTCCATCGCCGAACGGACCGAATCCACCGCTTCGTAGATAACCCGATATGTTCGGATGTCGACACCCTCGCTTTTGGCCAATTCCCTGATCTTGGAATTAGGGCTGAGGTGAAATCCGACAATCAGTGCATTCGAAGCCGCCGCAAGCATGACATCGGTCTCTTTGATCGCGCCTACGCCCTTGCGGATAACATCGACCTTGATCTCTTTTGTGCTGAGTTTTTCGAGCGACTCGGCAAGCGCTTCAACGGAACCGTCGACATCCCCCTTGATAATCAAGTTTAGTGTTTGCATGTTACCGGCTTGAATCTGTTCGTACAAATGGTCGAGAGAAACGGAGCCGATTTTGCGTATCTCCCGCTCACGCTGCGCCAAACGCCGTCGGCCGGCGATGTCACGCGCTTCTTTTTCGTCGGCGACCACCCGGAACGAATCGCCCGCCTGTGGTGTTCCCGATAAACCCAATACGATTGTCGGTTCCGACGGGCCTACTTCATCAACCGTTACCCCGCGTTCATTCAGCAGGTCGCGAACGCGCCCGTGATGCGTGCCGGTAACGAAGGCGTCGCCCTTATGCAGAGTTCCGCGCTGGATCAGCACCGTGGCGATAGAGCCTTTGCCGCGGTCCAATTCGGATTCGATGACCACCCCGCTCGCACGCCCTTCGGGCGTGGCTTTCAGCTCAAGAATTTCCGTCTCGAGCGCGAGCACTTCGAGTAGTTTGTCAACCCCTTGCCCGGTCTTGGCCGATATCTCGACCGAAGATACCTGGCCGCCGTAGTCTTCGACAACAACGTTATATTGCGCCAACTCACCTTTTACGCGGTCCAGATTGGCCGTGGGAAGGTCGACTTTATTGATGGCGATAACCATTGGAACATTGGCCGCCCGTGCATGGTCAATCGCCTCTTTGGTTTGCGGCATAACACCACTGTCGGCCGCCACCACCAGTACGATAACATCGGTGATCTGCGATCCCCGCGCACGCATTGCCGTAAACGCTTCGTGACCCGGCGTATCGAGGAATGTAATCTTTCCGTGAGGGGTCTCGACCACATAGGCGGCAATATGCTGCGTAATACCTCCCGCTTCACCCGCAATAACATTAGTCTTGCGAACATAATCGAGCAGGGAAGTTTTACCGTGGTCGACATGCCCCATGACCGTCACCACCGGCGCGCGCGGTATTTCTTCACCCACAACCTCTTCGGCGATTTCCTCTTCGTCGGCGGCATACTCAGTCATTAACTCCGCCGCATACCCGAACTCATCGGCCACCAGCTCAATGGTCTCAAAATCCAGACGCTGGTTAATTGTAACGAACAGTCCCAATTCCAAGCACTTGGCGATGACCTCGGCGACTTTGACGTTCATCATGTTGGCAAGCTCGTTGGCCGTTACGAACTCGCTCACATTCAGAACCTTTTTTTCTTCCTCAACGCCGGTTTCTTGCTTGACCTCTTTCTTATACTTTCTGCGCGTCGTACCCGCACCGAGCTTGGCCAGCGTTTTTTTGACGTTCGCTTTGAGTTCGACCTCGCTTATGGCCGGACGAGCTTCGCGCCTCTTGTTGCCCTTCTTTTTGGGCTTGCGTGCTCGACGGCTACTCGGTCCACCCTCTCCCGACGGCTGAGGCGGTGAGGGTGGCGCCGGGGCTTCTCCCGACGGTTCGGCGGGAGTGGGACGCGGCGCACCGGAAGGTGGTGAGGGTCGACGGGTCGGTCGTGGGCCCATACGCCTCTGCGGCCTTTGAGGGGTCGATTTCGGGCGTGACGGTCCTTGCTCGACCACTTTGGTTTCCTTCCGTTCCTCCGGCTCTCTCTTTTCCTCTTCTTTGGTT
>WJJU01000468.1 GCA_014729595.1 Chitinivibrionales bacterium | reverse complement strand
GGCTTACCGGGAAGTCGCCGATGAGGTGGAAGGACGGGTTCGTGATCTGTTCGCCGGCGGCTACCTTCATGCATTCGCTCGTCAGAAAGAGAACCTCGAGAATATTTTGAACTCGCTGTCGGAAGGCGTTCTGGTGCATGATCTTAACCGCAAAATTACCTTCTTTAGTCGTGGCGCGGAGCAGTTGACGGGTTTCTCGGAATCGGAAATTCTAGGTAAAGATTGTCACGCCGTTTTTACGCCTTCATTATGCGGTGAGAACTGTAGTTTCTGCGAAGGATGTGTAGAAGTCAAACCGTCGACGGCGCGTTATTCGACAGTCATGCTGGGGGCGGCGGGCGATCGCAGGGAACTGGACGTCAGTGTCGTGCCTATGAAGGACTTGGAAGGGGAGATCATTGGTGTGGTGGCCTCTTTAACCGATCGAACCACGCAACGAGCTTTAGAGAGGGAGCTTAAGACCGAGCAGGAATTTCGAGGCATGATTGGGTTGGACCATAAGATGCAGCATATCTATGGTCTGGTTCGCGATTTGTCCGAATGCGATTTTTCGGTCGTGATCAGTGGCGAAAGTGGTACGGGCAAAGAGCTGGTGGCTCGTGCCATACACAATGAGAGCCCTCGTCGTGATGCTCAGTTTGTGCCGGTTAATTGCGGCGCTCTGCCGGAGGGCACTCTCGAAAGCGAGCTGTTCGGCCATGTCAAAGGTGCGTTCACCGGTGCAATTCGGGATAAAAAGGGACGCTTTGAGCTTGCCGACGGGGGTACTTTGTTTTTGGATGAAGTTGGGGAATTACCGGCATCCATGCAGGTAAAGCTGCTAAGGGTTCTGCAAGAGGGAATGGTCGAGCCGGTCGGGAGTGAAAGGTCCCGAATGGTTGATGTCCGAATAATCTGTGCGACCAATCGGGACCTTCGTGAAATGGTAACCAATGGGGAGTTTAGGGATGATCTCTACTACCGTTTGGCGGTCGTACCCATAGAAGTTCCCCCGCTGAGAGAGCGCCGTAATGATATACCTCTTTTGGCAAAACGATTTCTTGAAGAGATCAGTCGTAAGCTTGGTAGGGAAGGTATGGAGTTTTCCGACGAAGCGATGTCGGTGATGATAGCGCATTCATGGCCGGGAAATGTACGGCAATTACAGAACGCAATCCAATATACCATGATTCGGTGTCATGAAACGATAGTTCGCCCGGTCCACTTTCCTCCGGAGGTACTGGATGTAATTCCATCTATTCAGATCGACGTTATGACACACGCCGAGCCCGGCCGGGTCGGCAGAAAGCCTAAGCTTGCTCGAACCCGTGTTGCGGCGGCCCTGAACAAAGCCGGCGGTAACAAAGCAAAGGCTGCGCGCCTGCTTGGCGTTGGACGGGCGACATTGTACAATTTTTTAAAAGATCATGCCGACCTGGTTCCCGACCTCGAGGCGAGCTAAGGCTGTTTAATTTACAATACCAAACCCGAAATCTTTATTTGGGAGATCCGCGTGTCCGTTGCATCGGCGATTGCTTTCGAAAAAAAGCACATAGAGCAGCACCGATTTGACGCTTCGCCGGCATTGGCCGAGCAGGCGGTTCATTGCCTGGAGCTGGTGGCGGAGCTATCCGACGCGGGGCTGTCGTACCAGTTCAAGGGTGGTAACTCACTCCTGTTGATACTCGACAAGCCGCGTCGTTTTTCGATTGATGTCGACATTGCCACCGATGAGTCTCGTGAGCGGATTGAGGAGTGTCTCGATACAATCATCGATTGCTATGGGGTTTTCAGACGCTGGGATAAGCGTGCTCACAGAACCAAACCGTGGCTGCCGATTGCAAGCTACTACCTATTCTTTGATTCGCATTTCGCTGTCCCCAAAGAAACCCATATTATGCTTGATGCTCAGTTGCGGCGCAGTCCGTATCGCACCGAGCTAAAGCCCGTCGTATGCGGAGAACTGTACGCCGCTCCCGTCAAAGCGGAACTCCCATTTGCTTCAAGTATTATTGGCGACAAGCTTCTTACCCTCGGTCCGAATACGCTTGGTATTCCGGTGGGTAAGGGCAAAGAAGCACAGCGGCTTAAGCATGTCTATGATGTCTCGGTTCTCCTTGGGCGTAATCCCGCATTGGAAGATATACGCGTAAGCCTGACGGGATGTCTCGCGCACGAAAATGAGATACAGGAGAGCACGATCGGCCTCGAAGAGGTGTTGCGTGATACTCTTGACTATTGCGGGGCGACGGCGAAGTGCGGCGTTCCCCCTTCGTTCGATACCGGCGATAGTGCTCTCCATGAGAATGCCTTGGGGCTCAATGCTTTCGCGGGGCACCTTTTTTCGGGTGACTATACGTGGAAGCGACTCCAGTACGACACGGCACGAGCCGCTTTAACCGTCACCGCGGCTTGCCGATCCGATATCGGACAAGATACATTCGAAACTGCCCTGGCCGGCAATGAGGTCCCCCACGGAGTACCGTGCCGCTCTACCGGGAAGCTTCCATGCGAACCGCGAGTTCAGCGATGGTGGCATTGGATCGCCGCGTGGCTTGAAGTTGATCCGTTTTCTCGGGTGGGATTATGAGCGTTAAAGATCCGGACACCCGGAGGGAAGCTGGGGAGATCGATCGAGCCGCCGCTGCGATATGCACCGGTAAGGTAGGACGAATCGCTCTGTCCGATCAGGAATTGCTGATACTCGCCGCTCAAGCCCTCGCTCGAACCTACACATTTGCGGAACGGGGTTATGCGGAGCATCAGGGGGCGCCGCCACCCGCTTGAGGATGCGTGCGTGCTCGCAAGCCGGTTGCTTTTGATCCCCATCCGGTATACTGAGGGATACATCCTCACTTAACCGCTTCTTTTCCGGTATTCTAATTACCGCAAGTCTAATACTCTGCGTAGGCTATGGTTCCACAAGGATCGTTCGGACGATTCACGTTTTATACCTTGACAATTAAAACATATCTTCCGAATATGACAAACCCAAGACGACCGGGTAAATTTCTAAGCTGATTCGTACGTCAGACAAATGAGCCGACTGAAGAGAGACTTCATCGGCGAATTTACAAATTCTTTGTCGGAACCGGGTATCTTTTCAGCCGCACAAAGCCTCTCCTTGGAAATTATGCCCTTTCGTGCTTCTATAGGGTTTTTTTTCTTTCCGGCACAAAACTTGCTCCTCCTTCTCCGGCCCCACTAAACCATCAACTGGAAAGGGGATTGCCTAAAGATGCCCAAATGGGGAAACCCGTATTAAGCTCAGTGCACCTTATGGTAAAGCGTAAACAAGTGACTCAAATAGGTAAGGAGGAAGGTATGAGGGCGAGGTATCTTGTGCCCGCGCTGGTCGCGGTGGTTGTCGTGTTATCCGCTTCGATGTATGCCGGATGTAATCAAAAGGGGACGGCGGAAAAGGCGGAGGAAAAAGCTGAAAAAATCGGCGAAAACACAGAAGAAGCAATCGATAAGATCGATGGGGAAGGGGCGTTGCGGGAAGCCGCGGAAGAGGTTGAGGAATTCGGCGACGATGCAAAAGAATCGCTCAAAGACCTTCGAGACAATATAGAAGAAAGCGTTGATCGGGCGAAGGTCGAACGGCGCATCGAAACTATTATCGCCGAAACCAAAGAAGAGATGCGACAAGCGGGGGAGAATACCGCGCAAGCCGCGGAAAATACGCAGGAGAAAATCAGCGAAATAACCGAAATGGGTAAGCAACGGATTCGATCGGTAATTGATTCCGTAAAGTCATCAACGTGAGATTTGTATGTTGACATGGGCGCTGATTTTTCTTGTCGTGGCGATGGTTGCCGCGGTTTTCGGGTTTACCGGCATAGCCG
>WJJU01000467.1 GCA_014729595.1 Chitinivibrionales bacterium | reverse complement strand
CGTCTCGTGGGCCAGTTTTCACCTTTTTTATGTCGGTTTTGCGGCAGTCGCCACGATTGCGGCGATGAAAGGAATGATCACCGTGGGCAGTGTGGTGGTATTTACTACCTATTTCGCGCGAGTCTCCGGATGGGTGATGGGGCTCCTGGAGACGGTGCCGAACATCAAGAAAAGCATCGAATCCTTGCGATCAGTCAAAGAAGTGCTCTATTCTTCCGATAAGGGAATGGCGGGCGGATCGATTGCTATTCCAACGCTTAACGGACGGTTTGAACTCAAGGATATTCATTATACCTATCCCCATGCGCACGAGCCAAGCCTTAGCCGCATCAACCTGACCATCGAGCCCGGTACGACAATCGGCCTCATGGGGCCGAGCGGTTCGGGCAAAACAACTCTTATAAACGTGCTCCTTGGATTTCTTACACCGCAAGTAGGAAAATGCCTTATTGACGGAAACCCGCTTGAGAAGCTTGATTTGCGTTCGTTCCGGTCGCGGATTGGTGTCGTACCGCAGGAAACGCGCCTCTTCTCGGGGACAATCCTCGAAAACATCACCTATGGAATAACCGAAATATCGATCGAAGAAGTCATGAGAGCGCTTGCGGACGCGCATCTTTTAGAATTCGTTCAAAGCCTCTCAAAGGGAGTGCACACTCCGATAGGCGACGGCGGGGTGGACCTTTCCGGTGGTCAAAAACAGCGGCTTGGGATAGCGCGCGCTTTCGTACGCAATCCGTCGGTGCTTTTTATGGATGAGCCGACTAGCTCGCTGGATATCGAGTCTCAGTTTCACGTCAAAGAGGCGATGCTGCATCTCATGAAAGGCAGAACGGCAATTGTCGCCAGTCATGCATTGTCGGTCATTCGGCATGTCGACACGATTGTGGTTATGGAAAATGGTGTAATCGCTCAATGCGGAACACACACCGAGCTTCATGAAGGCGACAATTTCTACGCGTCGGCACGTAGGCGGGTGATGGCGTGAGATACCTCTCTCCCTCATGCGGTCATAACAAAATTATTACCTTTCTTTAGCGGATTTCTCACACACGGTTCCTATATTTTTATTTCGGCTCTAAGGCGGCGACGGGTAAACCATACGCGTCGCTAAACACATTGGTGCGTTCTATTGCTCGTCAGCCAAACGACGGGGGGAGGCGGTGTGCTTGCTGAGCGATTGCTGAACCCGGTAGTTGGGGGGATCCATTCATTCACTATTCATCAAGGAGTAGAGCTATGAAAAGGTCGGTTGCGTTTGTTGTTGGAGCGGCCCTGGTATGCGCCGGTTCCGTTTCGGCGAAATTGCAGTGGAGAGACAAGGCATGGAAGAGGATTGAGCGGACTGTGGGGGTTCAACTTCTTGCGATCAATGATTTCCATGGTCAGCTCGATGGAAAGCATGTTGCCGAGCGACCCGCCGGTGGTGCTCCGGTTCTTGCCGCTTACCTGAAGGCGGCGGAGGAGGATAGTGAAAACCCATCCTATTTCATCCATTGCGGCGATTTGGTTGGCGCTTCGCCTCCCGCCTCGGCGCTTTTGCAGGATGAGCCGTCGATTATGTTTTTCAACATGCTGGGCAACCAATATACAAAACGTCTCGGCCGCTTCCACCCTCGGGGCAATCTGATCGGTGTGCCGGGTAACCACGAGTTCGACGAGGGTATCGATGAGCTTATGCGATTGCTTCGCGGCGGTAATCATGAGGATGGCCCTTTTCTTGAAGATCCGTGGAATGGTGCGAATTTTCCTCAGGTTTGCGCCAATATCGTAGATAAGGAAAGCAACAAGCCGGTTTTCCGTCCCTTTGTGATCCGTCGTGAAAAGGGCGTGCCCTTCGCCTTCGTGGGCGCCTGCCTCGAAGAGACTCCGACCATTGTAACCGCTTCGGGAGTAGCGGGCTTGTCCTTTGAGGATGAAGCGGAGTCGATTAATAAGTATGTTCGGCTGCTCAAGAAGTGGGGAATTGAGGCAATTATCGTAGTAATCCATCAGGGGGGGACGATGCGGAGTTATACCGGCCCGACGAATCCGGACGCCTACGGTCTCGAGGGCGACATTGTGCCAATCCTGGATGAGCTTGATGAAGAGGTCGACGTAGTTCTCACGGGGCACCGTCACGGTTTTACCAATGTTCTCTATCCTAAATCGGAAGGCAACGCGATTCTGGTGGCACAGGCATGGTCGAAAAGCACTGCGTATGCCGATGTCGATATCGAGATCAGCCGAAGAACGCGGGATGTTGTCTACAAATCGGCGGAGATTATAACTACTTGGGGCGACGAAGGCCCGGGGTTGACGCCGGATCCCGAAGTGATCGAGCTGGTTGAGGCGGCGGAAGAAGCGGTGGCGCCGCTGACGGAAAGGCCGGTTGCCGAAGCCGCAGCCGCTATCTTGCGCGAGAGGAATGAAGCGGGTGAATCGGCGCTGGGTAATCTCATTGCCGATGCGCAACGCGCCAAAATGGGGACGGACTTTGCGTTTATGAATCCCGGCGGTATACGTGCCGATATCGATTCCGGTATCATTACCTGGGGCGAATTGTACACCGTGCAGCCTTTCAACAATTATCTGATCTCGATGGACCTCACCGGCCAACAGATCTACGATCTTCTTAACATGCAATGGCCTCCTTACCAGCCGTATAATCGTATCCTCCAAATTTCGGGATGCGAATACACCTGGGACAATACGCGAGACGACATGGATAAGGTCGTCGAAATTCGCAAGGATGGTCAACCGATTGACAGAGACGCCTCGTACTCGGTTACCGTGAATAGTTTTATCGCCGAGGGTGGTGATAATTTCACGGTGCTTACCGAAGGCGCGAACAAAGTAACCGGTCCCATCGACCTCGACGCCCTTATCGAATACCTTCAATCGTTTTCGCTGCCGGTGCGGGGGAGCATTGAAGGCCGTATCGAGCGCTGGGACTGATAGTGGAGGCCGGGGGCAAACCGCGGAGCACGCATGAGGTGAATGAGATGTCGGAGGAATGAGCGGACGTTCACTATTTTGTAGTGCCGGTTTTTTTGTCGTACTCGCGGTTGGTTTTCCTTGCCTGCTAGCAGTTGGGAATCCGTGTCCAAGAAGAAGCCGTTTGTTAAACCCATTCGTTGCATAAGTTCTTCGGTATTCAAGCGTAATGCGGGGAGGGGACTCGAAGGCCATGGGGGCCGAAAAGAGCACGCCGCCGCGGTGTGAGTAAACGCTTACCGGGTCCGCGCAAGCGTTGTGATTGGATGCCGAGGGGCTTTTCCGAAGGGTAATAATCCGTTGGCTACGTTTTTAAGCAATTGAATTATATGGGATTATGGCCGAGGTTTTCCGGATTTCATCACCGGTGAAAACCGGAAAACTCAATAAAAAAGTCAACCCGATTTTAATGCAACGATAGGATAAACCGTGGCCCGATCGTTAATGTTGGGCCTTTTCTTCGCCTCATGGTTGGCGAACTTTGTGCTTTTCGGCGTATCGGTGAATGCGGTTTTTGACGATCGGCATACCTAAACGCATGCCGAAGTTTATGACTCCCTTGAGAAGCGGATTAGCTTTATGGGAATAGTTGGCCCACAATGCGGGTAGCCAATGAAGATTATGATCCCAACAGGTTGCCAGCAATTCATGATGCCGTGCGGTCAGGTCTTTTTTGTAAAGACCCGCGGCGTATTCGAGGCGGGTCGTTTCCATCGGAGTGAACAGAAGAGGGACGATGAGGCTTTGATAGGGACGCAGGGAGCGAATGAGCTTGGTCGTTTGTTCAATGTCCTGTTTCCGTTCGCCGGGAAGGCCCAGGATAATGGTGGAAGTGCACACGATATGGTTTTCGTGCAAAAGTGCGAAACCGTCGTGAACGACGCGAGGCCAGTCTTTGGGATCGTAGGGGTAAACTTTTCCTTTCATGTGCCGGCGAATGAGCGTCGAACTTCCCGTCTCTATGCCAACCTGAAAATAGGTTGCCGGGTGATGCCGCGAACCCAGCTTCAGCACGCGCGCAATGCCTTCTATTGTGGCGGGGGAACTCAATGCCGAAGAAAGCGAAGCGTGGCTCGCTCCCACCCATTGAACGCCGGGATAGTTTCGAACGGTTTCGAAAAGATGGATTACCGCATCTGAGTTGACGCGCAAACCGTCGGAGCGATACAAGAGAATGTCTTCCCCGTGAAGCAGTGCACCGGTATTACCGGCATCGAGATTCGTTTGTACTTCATTGAGGATGCGCTCAAGCGGTCGCGAGCGCACTTTTTTTACCGATGGAATGCAAAACGCGCAACTTCGAGCGCACCCCCGTGTCGCCTCGATAATACCAATCGTAGAGCCGCCGACGATATCGGCGATATCATCATCGCTCGCCGGCGCCCCGTAGATCAAGGGCTCAAGCGATTTTCCCCCGAGAGCATCCTTGAATAAACCCGGCGCCGTAGCGTCGCCTTCACCCACTACCACGCAATCGATGCCAAGCTCACGTTGTTTGTCGGGATGCACCGCGAACTGCCAGGCGCCCGGGCCGCCCAAAAGAAGTTTAGGTTTGTGCTTGCGGATGGCGGGGTTTACCAAGACCTCGCGCAATTTTACCGCCATACGCCCCTCACCGCCCCACAGTTCGACAAACGTGGAAGTGGCGGGGCCGATACCCAGAGGGTCATTTGAGCTTATCGATACGATTTTGGTGTTCTCATCAATGACTTCATGAAGATGGTCCGGATGAGCAACAATAATGTCTTCACGGGCAAATCCGCCGGCGAGCAGCGCGGCTTCGATTTTTCGGGTCCCATAGTTGGCAAAAACGAGCGCGCCGCGTTTGTCCGCCCGGGCGTTGGGGCAGAACAAAGGATAATAAAGGCAATCAGGCAGAATGCCTTGAGGAAGACACGCACTGAATCCCAGGAACATAAGACCATGGTACGAACTGGCCATGGTGCGGTCACAGGTCATGACAATTTTGTAGCCCAAAGGCATCTCCGCGTGACTGAGTGAAGTTGCTTGGCTGTCGGATTCCGTTGAAAATACAAATTCCTCCGCGGCGATGGGGGGACTTGAAGCAACCCGCCGGCATGCGATTTGAAGCACCTTGGATCAGGAATTGCTCCGCTGGAATGACGGCGCATCTCCGCACGTG
>WJJU01000466.1 GCA_014729595.1 Chitinivibrionales bacterium | reverse complement strand
TGCTGCCAAGAAAATGAAGCAAAACGGAAGAAAAGAAGAAGAGGAAGAAGATTTTGTCGCTCAATCTCCGAAGAAGATAGAGCCTGAAGAAGAACATTTTCAAACCGGCCGGATCAATGTATCTTCATATCGGCCGTCGCACGGGCATGCCGGCCTCTTCTTTTTCATAAATCCTTAGACCCCCTTAATCCTCGATACGCCGTTCCTCGCGTAGCTTTCGGATCCTCTCCGCACTCAGTCCTGTAATTTCCTGAATGAAGGCATCATCACAGCCTTTCTCGATCATTTTCAAAGCATCCTGTGATTTGCCTTTCTCCATTCCCTTTTCCATTCCCTTTTCCAACCCCTTTTCCATTCCCTGTTCCAGGTACTTCTCCGCAATACTCCCCGGCATAGTGTAACCTCCCGGCAGTTGTGCCTTCTCCCATGATTGTAGTATATCTTCCTCGTTGGCCTCCGGCAAGGCGGCGAACAAATATTTAATTACCGCATCGAAATACTCCTTGGCGCTCACGGCATCCGCCATTCCTCCAAAGAGATTGAAAAGCGCCTCCATCCGAGACGGCGCGATGGGTTGGAGCGCGCAGCGAAGCGCGAACAAAAACACGCGGGCAACAACCTCTCCCACCACGTCATCGTCCGCCATGTGAGACACATCGATGGTCTCATACACAAAATCGGGAATGTATTTACCGCAGGCGGGCGGTGGATCGAAGAGGGACGAAAACCGGTTCCCCCACGGCCATTCCCCCGCACCATGGTAGAGCAAAACCGGGACCGTGACCGGTAGCGGAAACACGCTTTCCTTCGCCTTTTCCCGGTTCACCCGATGACGCATGGTGTTCATTGCGATACCGGTGAAGAGCTGGTAGGGCGCGAACTGGTCGCTATAGCTCTTGTGTTCGAAAAGCAGATAAATTAAGGCCTCTTGCCCGGCAATGCGCAAACGATAGACGATATCGGAGTAGTGAGAGGCCAGATCTTGGTCTACATACGATTCCTTGGTGATTTCGAGCGACTCGAGGTCTATCCCACCGACCAGATCGGCGGGAAGATAATCGCGCACCAAGCTCGCGACAATATCCACCCTCCCCAGCGAATAGCGCACGAAACTGTCGTGCGGATGGTGAATCGACACCCGCTCTTTATCGGCTTGCTCATCATCCATAGGTAAACAAATATATCATTGCTTATGCCGCCGGCAATAAAGGAAAACCCTTTGTGTCCATCCCTAATACCTGAAAAGTGGGGAGGGGGGCGCTACTGGTGGGATGCGACGATCCTCCAGGGCTTTTATTATTGAGTTTTGCGTCAAAAAGCCCACCGGAGCCGGCTGCGCCGTACGTGACCGCCTCTTCAAAGAGTGCTTCTATGTTTTCGAGCGGTGTATTGGCCACAATGCCGTTTCCGGCTGCGATACACACGCCGCCTTCGGCAAGATCGAAGGTATCGTTAAGAAAGCGAACCTCTTTGCGCACACCTTCCGGATCCTCTTCCGTACATGTAGCTTCCTAAACGGAGTTTTAAGGCCCAGTCGCAATCAACCTGCAACCAGGCTCGTTTTTGGTAGCCGTCATCTACTTGCCTTCAAACAACATTCGCGCAACTTCGGCGTAACTTTCCGGCGAAGAGCTATAGTTGATCACGATCGTCTTGTATTCAGGCTGAATCGTGAACGGAAACGGGCTGTTGGTTACGACAACCACCGGTTTGCCCCAGCTATGAATCTCTTTGACAAACTCATTGCCGAATCCGATACGGCGGTTGTAAAAGTTGGTGACAATAAACATGTCGGCTTCATCCTTGCGCGCCCGTACACGCTCCCGGTCCTCTTCGACATAGTGAAGCGTGGTCTCGACAATCCCGACATTGTCGGAATGTTCAAGACACTTGTCCCATAAGAGGCTTGGATGACAGGCTTGCGTGTTGGTCATCTCGTGCAAAGGATTGACCTGTTCGACAAGCAAAATGAACTTGTCTTTGGGCAGCGGCAACAAGCCGGCCTCATCGCGAACCACTTTCACCGAGCGGTTGCCCGATTCCACGCAAATCCTCTCGACAAATTCTTCGCGTGTGCCCGCGGTTGCCTTGTCCGGGTCTCTAATTGTCCGTGGTTCCTCGAAAAAACCATAATCATACTTGACCCCCAGCGTACGACGTACCGCGTCATCGAGCCGTTCCTCACTGATCGTTCCCTCTTTGACGGCGCCGACCATGGCCGGGAATGCTTCATCGATTACCCCACCCTCATCGCGAAACAGAATCTGATCGGCGCCGGCGTTCAGCGCCAAAATACACGCCTCGGGTACGTCGTACCGCTCTATAATCCCGCCCATCGTGACCTCATCGATAATAACCGAGCCCTCGAACCCGAGTTCTTCTTTGAGGATACCGGTCGTGATCTTTTTAGATAGGGTAGCCGGGTAGTCCGGGTCGATCTGAGGGTAGAGCGTGTGTGCGGTCATCACCGAAGGTGCCCCATCTTTGAACAGCTCGCGGTATGGGGCCAGATGGACTTCGGAGAGTTCTTTCTTCGATATATCAATTACCGGCAAACCGCGGTGCGAATCGGATACGCTGGCCCCGCGACCGGGAAAATGCTTTAAACTGCAGATCATCCCCTGATCCTTGTATGCCCGCAGCGCTCTTCGGGCCATATCGATAACCACCCGAGGATCATTCGACCAGCTTCGCGTACCGATTTCCGGGTTCATCTCGTTAGTGTTGACATCGACACACATCGAGTAGGTCCAGTCAATCCCAAGCGGCTTAGCCTGCATGGCGATCGCCTTGGGCACATCGTAGGCAAATTGCGGATCCCCAATCTGAGAGATACCCCAATAACTGGGCATAAACCGGTATCCATCACGGTAGTACTCGGCGCTCTGATCACCTTCGTCGTCAAACGATATATACAAGGGAATACCGTGATTCGACTCGATCGAAGCTTCTTTGAGTTTGTTGATCACCGAAGCATATTCGGCATTGGTGCAGTAGGGACAAGGAATATTGGTCAGAAAGTCACGGTTAGTGCCTTTCATGGGACGAATCATGCGGGATTTGGCGTACTAGACATTGGTACCGCCCGGATCATGGATCGCGGTGCGGATACGCCACTTGAGGCCACCCGCAAATCCGCAGGGGTAGTATTTGCGAATCTTACGAGTCGTTTCGGGCGAAATGATCGTGCTTACAAAGCCAAGCACGAGCGTCTGCCCCACCTTCTGCTCAAGGCTCATTTTGCCCAT
>WJJU01000465.1 GCA_014729595.1 Chitinivibrionales bacterium | reverse complement strand
TGTTGAAATAGGACGGATCTCGCAGCGGGGAGAAAAAGGAGGATTTCATGTAAGGATTCATATCGAAAACGCCTGACTCGCCTGATGCGAACACCACAAACAGTTTACCCTCCCCAAGGGGTGCAAATGCTTGGATTTCAGGATACATGCTGTACCTCACTTCAAGGGATCTATTTTGAAGATTTCTCCGCCTTCGATTGCGAGTTGCCAATCCGCCAGAAGCTCCTCCCGGTGAATCTCGATCCAGGCCTGAATCAGCCGTGTTTGCCTGCCCGGCATGGTTCCGGCCAAAATTTCAGCAGAATTGATATCAAAGGTGGCAGCGAATTCGGCGTACCGTGCATGAATATGGGGATTGTGATGCTCCTTATTGTCAAACGAAAGCATCTGGATAATAATCCCAAAAAACATTGATATCGTTGGCATCGGGATCCTCAGGTGAATTATCCCAGTCGACAGTAAACCCATAAATCAGTAATCGGGTTTAGAGCGAACCTGGCTCGTCCAATTTCTTTTCTCTGCCCTAAGATAGATTTTTCGATGATGCTTTTTCAAATAGATCTAAGGAATACAGCAGTACTCGACTCTGGCTTCTCGACGAACTCACCCCGGAGATGAAATATTCTGGGGACGGGGATAACTTATTTACCATATTACACACATGCCCCGAAAACCACTATTAATAATTCCCGGTGCCTTGCATCATGTCATGGCGCGGGGAATCGATGGGCGCGCGCTGTTTGAGGATGATCTGGACCACGTTCTTCCTCGCACAGCTTGAGCGGATGATGTCCTCGGCGGGGTATCGCTGTTATGCGTGAAGGTTGATGGGCAACCACTACCATTTGCTGCCGCGCACATGCTTGGTGCCGCTTGGATTCTGGGTGCCCTACGGCAGTCGGAAGGAATGACTGAGCACGAGTATGATGCGATATGCATTCTGGCTTGAGCTTCATCCGGGAGGTAACTTTAAGGCTGTGAGTGTATTCGCCGCGGACCAGCTTGTATCGGAGGTCATAGAGTGAATCGGCGCATTCTGGGGTTGCTCACAATGGGGGAGTGCCGTACGGTCGAGTTCAAGGCAGCACGTCGGGCGCTGAATCGCGACCTGTATGAGACGGTCTGTGCCTTTCTCAATCGAGACGGAGGAGACATTCTCCTCGGCGTGGACGACGATGGTACCATTCGGGGCGTCCAACGGAGCGCCGTGGTGCAAATGAAACAAGATTTCGCCAATATGGTCAACAACTCACAGGTGCTCAATCCGCCGTCCTACTTGAGCATTGAGGATGTGGAACATGCCGGGGCTACGTTGTTGCATATCGCCGTTCCGCCCAGTTCGCAGGTGCATCGGTGCAAAGGCCGGATTTACGATCGTAACGAGGATGGCGACTACGACATCACCGACAACCAGACGCTTGTGACACGGCTCTACGTGCGTAAGCAGAGCAGCTACTCGGAGAACATTATCTTCCCGTATGCTGAATTGACGGATCTTCGCCCTGAGTTGATCGAGCGAGCGCGGCGTCTTGCCGGCGGCCGGCAGAAAGGCCATCCCTGGATAGGCATGAGCGATCAGGAGCTGCTGACAAGTGCCCAACTCTGGCAGCGCGATTTTCAGCGTGGGGTAGACGGTTATACGCTCGCAGCCATTCTTCTTTTCGGCAAGGACTCCACGATTCTTTCGGTATTGCCTCATCACCGTACCGATGCGCTTGTTCGTCGTGAAAATGTTGACCGGTATGACGATCGTGATGATGTCCGCACCAATTTGCTTGATAGTCATGATCGTCTGTTCGCCTTTGGAGAAAAGCACCTGAGCGATCCTTTCTACCTGGAAGGCGATCAGCGGGTAAGCCTGCGGAGCATTGTCCTGCGAGAGATTATCGGCAATCTACTGATCCATCGGGAGTACAGTCAGGCGTTTCCCGCTAAGTTCGTGATCGAGAGGGACAGGTTGTTCACCGAAAATGGCAACAAGCCTCACGGGCATGGTACTATCGATCCGCGGCTGTTTTCTCCCTTTCCGAAGAATCCTGCGATTGCCCGGGTATTCAAAGAAATTGGGTGGGCTGATGAGTTGGGTTCTGGTGTGCGCAACCTCTTTCACTACGGACGATTCTACTG
>WJJU01000464.1 GCA_014729595.1 Chitinivibrionales bacterium | reverse complement strand
TCCACCCGCTTATCTCATATTCCATTTCATTCGCGGTTTGTCCTCGTTCATCCACTGGAAACAACGTAATTGTCGTAGTAATTCTTTCTTCTAAAATAAGTGGCCGCAACCACACATTTTTTCGCAGTTCAATGATTGCATTTTCCTGCATTGGTTCCATCGCCAGCTCGACTGCACATCTTGCCATTTCTAAATATGCGACACCAGGAAGGATTTTCTGCGCTTTCTTTCCGGGTAAAGTAATATTATGATCAGTCAGAAAAAATTCTTCTCCGGAAAATTCACTGATATAGCGCAATTCGCGAAATGTAGATATATTTTTATGAACTAAAACATGCAGCTTGGATTCCGTCGTTTTTTGCTGGTTTGGCGGGCTTTGCCGCTCCGGAAGCCAAAATTTTTCTTTTGCAAAAGGATATGTCGGCAATGGTATTCGTTTCGGCTTGGGTTCGGAATACATCATGTCCCAATTAATAACTGCGCCATGTACCCATGCTTGTAAGAGTCTCCCATAATATTTTTTTCTGATCCATTCTTCAATTTTTTCGGTCCTACGCTTCTCCTTTTCACAAGAAATATTCGCCCCATTTTTGCTTACCCCTAAGCTCCCCCGATAAATGCCTTCATAATTACAATTGCCGGATAAGCATTTTCGTAGTTTATCTATAATTTCCGCGACATCGCCGGCAAGGAAGCCGAGGCGTTCTTCCATTTCTTGCCTACCTATTTGTAAGGTTCTGGCCAGGGAAGGTACCTCAGAATCCTCCACATACCTCTTTTCAAGCCACAAAGTAAGTCGGCCGACCATTTCCATCAATCGGTCTTCGCTCCTTGCCGATAATAGTATACAAACGGGGTCTTTTCTCAACTCTTCCGCGGAGCATGACCGATCTTTAGCATCAATGTATTCATCTATTATGACGTGTGCGTTTACGCCGCCAAAGCCAAATGAACTTATGCCGGCACGTAGCGGCATGATATTGCCGTCAGCATCTAACCGTGGTGCCCAAGGCATATTTTCTTTTGCAATTATAAAAGGGCTCTTCCCAAGTGGTATATAGGGATTAATCTCATTAAAATGCAGTAACCCCGGTATCTTCCGGTGCTTGATGCACAACAGTGCTTTTATTAAACCGGCGATACCGGCGGCCGACTCACAATGGCCGATTACGGTCTTAACCGTTCCAAGCACACATTTGGCTTCTCCCTGGTTACCAAGTTCGTGAAATGCCTCCTTTAGCGCTTGGATCTCTATCGGATCACCTAAAGGCGTTCCGGTACCATGAGTTTCAATATATCCAATGCTTTCAGTGTTTACTTTAGCTTTTTTGCAAGCTGCTTTGATAAGTTCTTTTTGCGCCGATAGATTTGGTGCTCTAAGTGAATTTGATTGCCCATCATGATTGACTACACTGCTCTTAATAACACCATAAATAGTGTCACCATCCGCACGAGCATTTTCCATAGTTTTGAGGAGCACTGCGCCGCAACCTTCGGAACGCACGAAGCCATCAGCATTTTTGTCAAATGTTTTGCACCTTCCATCCTCGGCCAGCATCCCCGCTTTGTGCGAGGCATAAAAAACCCTCGACGCAAAGAGTAAATTGATACCGACTGCGATTGCTTCACTGCATTCATTTCCGCACAGAGCTTCCACCGCGTGATGCACGGCTACGAGTGAGCTTGAACAGGCCGTGTTGATAACTTCACTTGGGCCGTGAAAATCGAACCATCGTGAAGCACGATTCGCAATTAGACTCATATGTAGGCCGGAATCCAAAAACCCGCCGTACGTATCGATAAGACTTGGGTCTTTTGCAGCTAATTCAGCATAATCGTTTGTATGCACACCGATGAATAGCCCGAGATCAGTACCGGATAAGTCTCGGGGGTTGTGTCCACTATCTTCGATGACGCTCCATACTACCTCCATCGTTTTCCTTTGCTGCGGATCCATGCTTTCGGCTTCGAGCGGTGATATGTGGAAAAACGGCGCATCAAACTCGGTTGCATTTTCTATGAACCCGCCCCATTGTGGAAATATGCTTTTAGTATCCAAACCATACTTTTTGCAATCATCAGTAATGCATGGACGCACGGAGAGGGGGGAAATGCAATCTTTTTGATTTATTAGGTTATCCCAAAAAGAATTTGCGTTAGTCGCCCCACCAGGTAAATTGCAGCTCATTCCTACGATCGCGATTTCGGGATCGCCGCTTTCGCATTCAACTTTATTTTCCGGTGTTACTGTAATAGAACTGCTCTTTAGATGATTTTCCCTCAGTTCCGCTTCTTTCGCTATATAATCCGCAAGCGATTCGACATCGTGATATTCAAAGAGCAATACCGGATTGAATTCAATAGAGAATATGTCTTCAATGTGCTTTGCAATTTGAATGTATTGTAGTGAATTGACTCCGAGCTGATTGAAGGATCCGCTCTCAGCTATGAGTTCAGCCTTTGTATTCAGAACTTTTTTCAAAATATCGTTTTTCACGATAGAAATTATTTGGTTAACCGCAATTTCCTTCTCATTGCTGATATTTTCCTCGGAATCGGTGTTTGCATGTCTATACTGAAAGCAAATTTTTAGTTCTTTTGCGCCATAAGCATTGGAGCAAGCTTTCCTTTTTATTTTGCCGCTGCCGGTTCTTGGAATACCACCTTTTTCTACTATACAAACATCATAGATCTCAATTTGATGAGTAATTGATACTGCCCCCATTATTTCGGCGGTCAATTTTTTATATCTTTGTACTTGCTGATCCGCCGCGCTCTCAATTACCGCAATAACGCTCTCTTTCTCATTTATCGCCCGAGAGAATACGGCAACTGCAACATTTTCCAGGGAAGAGCATTTTTTTATTGTCGTTTCGATATCTACCGGATGATATTTTTTTCCGTGAATATTTATTACCTCTTTTTCTCTTCCTACAATGTAGAGCTGCTTATTTTTTATAAATCCAAGATCTCCACTACGCAGATAAGTTTTATTCATTCCTTCTGCGTTAATTTTAGTAAATGTAGCCTTTGTTTCTTCCTGACGATTATAGTATCCCGGCCCAATCGTACGACCTGCAATCCAAATCTCACCAATTTCATTATTCTCGCAAAGCATGAGAGTTTTTGGATTCTTTATAAGTATTTCAGTATCATCCGGAATTTCACCACAACTCGCGAAAGCTTTACCGCAATTATTGCCTTCAGCAAATTTTATGCGTCCATATTCAAGCGCCTTCCTTTCCAGAGACACATAACGCAATTGTTTTCCGGATCTTTTTGTAACGACCGTTCCCATTTCGGATAAACCATATATTGGGCAAATAGTGCTTTTGCGAAAACCAAGGTGTCTAAATTGCGCATAGAATGCATCACACGTTTCCTTTCGCACCGGTTCTCCGCCGCATAAAAAGACCTGCAATGTTTTTAATGAGATATCTCTACACTCTTTCGCATTTATCTTTTCGCAGCAATACTCGAAGGCGAAATTCGGTGCACCAGTATGGGTCGCTTTATGAAGACTCAAAGCGGTAAACCATTCAATCGGCTTCTTTACAAATTCATCAGGTTGCAGTATTACACTCTTGGCGCCGGAAATCAGCGGAGAAAATATGTTCAAGTCTTGAGCAAAGCTGTGATATTGGGGAAGCCATGACACAATGCAACTGCCCTCGGATATTCCCCATTGATCCGCGGAAATTCCAGCCCGCGTTTGTAAGAGCGAATGACTGATTATGACGCCTTTAGGGCACGACGTTGACCCTGATGTATATAGAATAATCGCAGTATCGTCTCCTTTATACGCTCGAGCGGGCAACACGGGTTCATTAGCATTGCTATTTTCATTTACATTAATTATTGACAATTTCGAGCATTCTTTGGTCTCTTGAAGATATTTTTCCGCTTTCCGGTCTGTTATTACGGCGGTTGCTCCGGAATTCTCCAATAAGGGAATCATCTTTTGCATAAACCTCGCGGGATGGGAGGTGTCACATATCGGTACCGGAACAGCGATCACATTAGCATGAAAACAGCTCAAAAGCGAACAGATATATTCTTTTCCTTGCGGCAACAATATGAGCGCCTTTTCTTGCGGATGTAAGCATCTTTGCAATATGCTTCCGCGCTTCTCCGCTAAATCCGCTAACATTGCTCCGTTCATATAGGCGACTGTGTCTCGATTTGTAGGGAATACAAATAATTTTTCCTCTGGGTAGTAGTCTCGACACATTTCCAAAAATGATAGTTTAGAAAGTTCGCGTTTACTTCTTGTTCGTTTTATTTTCATTATGCATTCCAGTCTTAATTACAAGTCGTGTAATTCGTGACCCTGCTCATTATGTTTCTGAGCCGCTCTCGGAATGAGATACCGCTTATGCCCGCGTCCGTCTCGTTCCTCTACGGCTCTCACTACGTAATCGTTGTAGATGTCGCCGGCCGTTCTTGGCCCCTCCGTTTAGTCGGCGCCCCTCGCCTCCTCAAGGCCTTGCTGCCGTTCGAGACTATGCAAGGCGGTGCCCAAGGATACCTCTCCTTTACGTCTTCCAACGTCTCTCACTCATTATTCAAGAGGTTAAATTCTAAAAGCATTTAACAAATTATTTTTTTATATATCCCTTCAATTTCTATAACCAGCTCTTTCCGACAAATGTCAGTATTTACGTAATGCACATTGCATTCAGGCGAGACATATTTGCCGATTTCTTTTTCGATGCACTCTTTTTCTTCACTGTTTTTATAGTAAACACGCAAAACCGTTAAATCATCGAATCCAAACGCAAAATTCAAACCATAATTTTTGAGATTTGCTTTATCTGAAAGTACTTTCAAATTGTCGAAGGTTTGCCGTATTTGCCCGCACAAATCATCTTCATGAATACTGTCTTCCATAACGACACTTGCGGTGCCTGATGTGATTAAAAGCGTTGCGTCTTTCAAATGGCAAAGAGCCCCGCGAACAAATACAGGCGGAAGCTTGCCATATTTCTTAGAATACCGATAAGCCGGAATTTGCACTTTGTTTTCAAAAAAGTGGCACGGTGCGGAAGATGCAAAAAATTCTATACTAAGATACTCGTCCTGCGCACCAACCGCGGTCGCGGCTGGAATGCGCCATTGAGATATTTCATTTCCGTACCTTTCCCGAAAGGCTTTAAATCGTCCGCTGTTGAAACATCGATACCCTTCTACATCCGGCGCCGAGCGGTCCATTTCATTTACAATAAGTGGAACAAAGTGCCATATTCTAACTAATTCATATTCGGGATATTCGGAAATAAACCCAAAAATGGAGCGATACAAGCTCAAAGCGTTTCTTTCAATGGCCGCACCGTCATTCGCGGGGACAATGTGCGTCTTAATACTACCGAAAATGCCTTCGGATGATTTTCTGTAATTTATACCATTCCAATTCGATTCAGTCAGTTCTTCCAGCCCTTCGGACAGCAGCACATTAACCGTACTTTCATCAAATTGAGTTAGGTTTGAGAGTTCTTCATTATACAGTTCCATCAAGTAACCGCCTTTCAAAAGGAATATGCGAAGCAAACAATTGTATGCACAATGTTCAATGAATTCGATTCCCGTTCACAGATAACTATCCGAAAAAGTTGTTAGCTCCTTAGTGTACTAAATGCAATCTTCTTCGGCTTTAGACAGGTTTGACTTCAAGGGTTGGCATTTTGCTTTTCAGCCCAGATTATGTATCTTGCAATTATTCCCAAAGCTGCTTTTTCAAGGCGATTGCCCGAATACAAACATGGCCGTTGGTACTGAATCATCGCTATTTGGATCTTTAGCGACGAGGACATAGCCTTTCCATGCAGCATTTAGTCAGTCGTTGATAGCGCATGCTTACTTTCAGCTATCTCTTCAAATTCCTTTATATATGCTACATCGGTATTTGTATATTTCTTACTTTTCAGCAATTCCTCCATAACTTTAAGGTTTTTGTGCAAAGCATTGGGCATTATCAGATTGGATATAAAGTATGGCAGTGGTTCACTGACATTCATGTCTTGAATCGCTTCACAAGCAAGTTCACCATTTTTTAACGGCGTAAAACGCCATATATTATTGAGATGCTTGATTCGCACACAATCCGTCGAAGGGTGGACTTTATTCGGTGCGGCTAAAACATTTACTTCCACTGTGCCGGTCTCGCGGTCTTGCGAGTCATGTATAAGCATTACGAACTCTCTTTTGCCCAGTGGAAAGGGCATGTCAACCTTGAATGCATAATATGCACTATAGCCTGAAGGCGATTCCTGTTTTTCAAATATGCGCACATCCGACGCTCCAAAATCATCGGCTCCGGTGGGATCACGCATGAAATAAACAACATCGCCCAGTTTCGACTTTAGCCGCCATTGGGCTTTAAGCTTCAACAAGCATGTTCCTGGACTTTTCAAACTCCACACTTTGATATCGTCTTTATCAATTTTTAACCGCCACTCATTTGAACCAGAGCTTTTCCATATACTGTGAGATAAAAAAGGGATAATAATAATCAAAGCAAAAATGACTAAACCGAAAATTACAAATCTTCCATTTTTTTCTTTTGACCGTGCGATGTCCGACATTCAATCCTCCTTGAATAGAATAGTGTATTCGAATATTTGACGTGTGCCTATTTTTCCATTTTTTTCGCTTAGCTTTTCATATTGTTTTCGCCACATGTCCGGCAAGGTACTTAGCCAAGCATATTAAAGTAAGAGTCGGAGTAACCCGCATATCTTCTGAAAGCACCGATGCGTCACAAATATGCAAATTATGAAACTTTGTTTCAAGGTTACTGTTTATGTGATCGCCGATTCTGATCACGCCACTCGGGTTTCCCGCCGTAATATTTCCCTTGAAGATTTTCTTCGCTCCCGCTTTCCGCAACATTCTTGCGGCAACTTCTTCACCGTCGTGAATTTTCTTCAACTCTCTTTCGGTTAGCGTTTTGTAATAACGACCATTTTCTTTTATTTCTCCGCTCATTTCGTCGTCTAGTGTTAACCCGACGGTAATTGTTTTAGAATGCGAAAAAAGTTCATGTGGTTTGAATATTGACAGCATTAGCATTTTGAAGAGCATTGCCGACATGTTGCCGTCTCCCAGCTCGAGCCCTTCATCGATTTCAGCGCTCATACTCCCTAAAAAGCTGTCCTCACCCTTCATTCCCGGCACGGTGCCGAACATCACGATTCCCGGTTTGCAATAGAATCCTCGATCCGCAATGTCCGTGATGCCGCTGTTTCGCAGAATTATAGGCGTAGCCAAGGATCCTGCTGATATTATTACCTTTTTCCCATACACATGACGAATCCTTGTTCCATTTTTGCGAACTCCGTCAAAGTATTCTACTCCCACCGCACGGTCTCTTTCGAGAAGGATTTTATTTACCGATGCCCGATTTACGAGATTTGCCCCATTTTTTTTCGCTTCATACACCCAGGATTTTGCCTTCCATTTTGCATCATAAGAATATCCGGTTCCGCATTTTTTCTGATCTATAAGCATGAGGTTTTTTTTGAAGGTATATCCTAAATCCGAGGCACTTTCCTGCAATCGTTTTGACTGTTCCGCCATTAGGTTATTTGGAAGAGTATCAAGCGGTATTTCTTTCTTCGCTTCCTCAAGTTCATTATACAAATCAATATCTTTTTTTGCGAATGTGTTTAGATCCGGCAGTTTGGTTACCCCGAAATACAAAGCGGTGGAACCACCCGTGGTAACCGCGCGCATTACTTTCATATTATCAGCCACCGGAACTTCTTCCGCTATACCGGCAAAACCGGCAAAGCTTTCCTTTAACGGG
>WJJU01000463.1 GCA_014729595.1 Chitinivibrionales bacterium | reverse complement strand
GAATGGTATGACTTTACTCGGCGGCTTGCGCTGAGGGGGGCGTTTGCTGAAAACGAAGTTCAGAGAAAGTATGCACGGGAATTTATTACCCGCTCTCTTTCTCTGGAGGGGCGAAACACCGAGGGTGTATTCGAATCGATTGAGAAACTGCACGAAACACTCGGAGCGTTGAGCCCTTCGCCCGAGCACATGCTCTGGTTCGAGTACAACTTTCTCTTCGTGCTGGCGGCGGGAGGATCGATCGAACGACTCGGCGACCACGGGCCCGAGGGCTACGAGCAGCGGAGGCGATTTTATTCGATTAGCGACGAAGGGAAGCTTCTTTTTGCACGCCATGTTGCGGCATATATAGTCTTTCTTGCCGAATCAACCGGGATTGTATCGGAGCAGGAAGCCGGGAAGGCGCGTGCAAGGCTTAATGAATACACCGGCTATCGCGATTTTCTTGCGGATATTGCTTAAGCCATTCGGAGTGAATGAGATGTGAGGGATAGTAAGTAACTTCAATAATTACAGTTAGTTATGACAATTCCGTGACATTCTGGATGAATGGGTTCGCAGCGTGTTGGATTCCGAGCGTGCATTGGCGAAACATGACTCCTATCCCTCTTTTGAGGTCTTGGGTGATTTGATCTTTACCTTGCCGATAAATACTAATGTAGTGGACATGCGGATCGCGGTCATTGTGTAATTTATCTTTTGTATGAACGACCATAAGGAGAGCATAGAACCACGAATCGGTCGATCAGACGGTTGAGTTACCCTCGAATGCCTCGGGGGTATGGCCGATTTATGTAATATGAAAAATCGAAAAACTAGGCTGGGCGCTCTTCAGTCTTCATAATATGGAATTTGCCTAATACGGCCGTAGATGAGTGCCTCATATCACAACCCCGAAGCGCTACATCGAACCAATGAATAAGCAGGACTATCGCACAAGTCGGAAGCAACGGGAAGAGTTGTACCAACGTTCTTTGGAGCGGACGGTACCGCTGACGGATCCTTCTTCGGACGATACTCCCTTACTCGAACGTACGGTCGCGGATACCGACATGATAACGCCGCCAGACGGTTTTCTTGATCGTACGCGGCACGATACGGTAGCGGGCGAATCAACCATGTCGGCCACCAACGACACTGATTTTGTTCATGATACACAGTTTCCATCCGACCTTTTAATCGGGCCTACTGATTCGGGAAAACGCTATGTGATAAAAGGCGTTGTCGGCAAAGGGGCTACGGGTCGTATCTTTGCCATGCGCGACAATGGCCTGGATCGCACTGTTGCCGTGAAGCTCTTGGATAAGAAAAAGGAGCGGAAGAGAGGACGCAGAGGGCAATTTGTTCATGAGGCTCGGGTGACCGCCACGCTTGAGCATCCGAATATTATGCCGGTACATGACATCGGCGTCACTGAGCGTGGAGAACTGTACTTCACCATGAAAAATGTAGCCGGATGTTCGGTGGGGGATGCGATACGGGCCGCTAAGGAGGACAATGCCACTCATCCCGAGTTTGCATCGATCGATGGTCGGGTCAGGATTTCTCTTAAAGTATGCGATGCGCTTTCCTATGCGCATTCGCGGGGCTACATTCACCAGGATATCAAGCCCGACAATATTATGCTTGGAGAGCACGGCGAGGTATTGTTGTTGGACTGGGGGAGTGCCTTGTCGAAGGCGCGGATTGATGAAAAAAATGGTCCGGGGCTGGTCGGGACACCTGCATACATGAGTCCGGAACAAGCGCGGCGAAAGAAAAGTGACGAACGCAGCGACGTTTATTGTCTTGGTGCGACACTTTTCCATGCTCTGCTGCTTCGCCATCCAACTTGGGCTCGAGATCCGGACGTTTTTTGGGAAAAAAAGCGGGCCGGAATCATTGACGATCTTTCGCCGCGGGAACGTAGAATGATTCCAGCCGCATTGCTCGATATCGCCAATAAAGCACTCCGTGTAGACGCGGATCAACGCTACCAGAGCATCGCAGAGTTGGCGGAAGATCTTAAGCGATATCAGGCGGGCCGGGCGGTAACCGCTCATAGGGACACGTTGGGGGAGTTGGTTCTTCGATGGTATAAACACAATTATTGGGTGTTCTGGGTCGCCGCCTGTGCGGTCGGGGCAATTGCGCTGGTTGGTGGACTGCTGCTTCATGAACGGATCCAAGAAGTAATGACTTGGGATCGGTTCCAGGTTGAAAATTTCGCGTACGAGCATTCGGCGGCGCTGTCCAAGGCTTGGGAGTACTACCATTCCGATGATTGGAAAACGGCGGAATCGATGGCCTTTTCGGATACCGGTGGATGGCGTATCGAGGATCAGGCGTTGGTTGGCGACAACAGGCGAGGGATAGACAACATCTCATTCAAGCAACGTCTTCCCGGCGATATTCGGGTTGAATGGGAAGCGACGCCTTTGGCGAAAAACATGAATCTTAACTGCTATATAGGCGGCGCCACCCGATTTGACGGGTATACATTTCACCTTGGCGGTTGGAGTAGTCCGAAAAATTTCGTACTTACTAAGGGCGCCGGCATGCAAATTCTGGATCATTACGTACATTCGCGAGGTCTGAAATTAGGCGAGAAGCATCGATTCAGGATGGAGAAAGAGGGCCCTTGTGTCCGACTGTATTTAGACGGTGAGAAACTGTTTGATTACCGCGACCCGGTTCACCTTTCAGGTTTGGGACACCAAAGATTCGGGTTTGAAAATTGTGACGGCAACCGAATTCGAATAGACAACATTAAGATCTACTACCATCCATTACCGCTTAAAGTGAGCCCGTTGGTTGCCGCCAATCGCTATTATCAAAAGGGGTATTTTGGTGAAGCACGGGAGCAATACCGAGAGATTTGTCGTACATATCCGGACAATGAGATTGCTCCTTTGGCTCTCTTCAATGCGGCGCGATGTCTCATCCGCATGGATAGTCTGGATCGGGCGGTAGGGGAGTTGCAGCGCTTTCGGAAGCGGCATCCTACCCATGAACTTGTCCCGCTTAGTCTCTACGAGCAAGCGAGAATTCATGAGGTGCGGGCGCAAAAAAAGACGGCGCATTCTTTGTATCGGCTGACGGCCAAGCGCTACCCGGCGCATCCTGTTCTGCGAACCATCCTTTTCAACATGACAACCGCTCGAAGTCTGCGTCTCGATAGTTTGCTGGATAGAACGCCGGTATTGGCTAGAGATAGTGCTTTTTATGCGCGGTTAAATCGTGACCGTCGCACTCTTCAGGGGTGGGCACGGGATCTGGGACTATCTTTGAACCGCAATAGTTTCCTTGAACAACTACCCGTCATTCTCCACGCTCATTACCCGTTGGACAGCATTGTAAACTGGTTTCCCGCTCAAGGGCGCGCCGTTGCGGATCTTCTTTATTATCTGGGGCATTATGAACGCATTGTTGATGAGTTTGATGCCTATGATAAGATTGTTGCGCAAGCGCTCGTGGCGATGGGAGACTACCGGAAAGTAATCGACGACTATCCGCATATAGCGGGTGCCAAGGTTCGTGCTCTGGCGGCGCTGGGTCGCGATGGAGAAATTATCCGAAAACATCGAGCGCGGCGGAGTGAATACGGGAAAGCGCTTATTCGGCGCGGCCGGTTCGATGAAGTATTGAACGGTCTTCGCAAAAATTCATGGCTTTGTATATCCGCCGCGCGGAAATCCGGAGGGCTCAGAGAACACCTGGAAGAATACCCGATGCATTCGTTTGAGCGCTTTGAGATTCTTTCACGATATTTTGGGCGATACGACACGGTATTAGCGTTGATGGAGGGAGAGGGAGCGTATCGACGGGATAAAAAATGGGGTGAATTATACCGGCGGCTCCTTATATGGTCGGGACAATCAGAAAGACTCTTGAACCTTTATGGTGACTCCCTTGAATATGCGATGCAATGCGCTAAGGCGCTCAACGATCTGGGGCGTGACCATGAGATTTTGAGACGGTACCCACACGCGGAAAAACTCTGCATCGCCGCCTATACGGCCCGAGGAGAATACGACTCAATCGTTCGGAAATATCCCGAATTCAAAAATGAATGCCTGGTCGCGGAGCAGCGTATGGGGCGCTATCGAGAGCTTTATGAGCGATATCCTCGTCGACCCGGGCTTCGCGCCCAACTTCTTTTGCACTTGGGTGAATTTGAGCGGATTGTACGGGATTTCCCTGATCAAACCCGTCCCGCCGCCGAGGCGTTGCTCGCCGTTGGAAAATACGATGAACTCCTACGGCGCTATCCCCATGAGTCGGCTCAGTGTCTTAAGGCATTGAAATTCAAGGGCTTAGGTCTTGATTCGATTATGCGCTTTCATTCAAATAGAACCTTTGCCGCGCAACATCTCTACGAACTGGGGAAATACAATTCCGTTATCGCAGGCTATAAAGATATTGGGTATTGGTATGGCATGGCTCTTGTGCGGGCGGGAAGAGAAGATGAGATACCATGGGAAAAGGGGGTGTATCGACTTAACCCTACCCAGTTCTTTCTGCTTACGCATAATCGTGCGTTGTTGAGCGAAATGGAGGGCAGCACGGCAAAGGCTGATTCTCTATTGGCGCTGCCGCTCCCCTTCTCGTACTCATGGCCCTCCTGTAGATTCGCGAAATTTTTTCTTGAGCCGGTGCTGAAGGAATTAAGGGGGAACGCCGAAGGTGCGGTTAAGTCGGCCTGCGGTCGTGTGTTGAATGATAACCGTTATCATTTTGGTCAGAAGCTATGGTATGAGGCCGCGTTTTTGACCGGGCGGATCACCGTAGAACAATTTCTTTCTCAGCCGGATCGCCATAACATTCGGTCTCGGCTTACCTTTCTCAAGGGTCTTCGCCATGATTTGGATAGGGAAGGAGAGGCGGCGGCAAAGTGGTATCAAGCAACCGGGAATCTTCATTCGTTCGAGCGCGACGATTTGGTGAACAATCCGCTCGTTCGGGAGTTTATTCGATGGCGGATTTCCGAACTCTCGGGTGAAATGCGTGTTTAGGAAAAATTTTCGGGACTTAGTCGCCCGCTTGTATATTTCCACATAAGTGCTTTGCAACTCTGTAGATACAAGCGTTGCTTTCGGTGCCACGTATAATGGTTATGCGAAGGGCGCGCGGAACGGTAAGTGTATATAATGCAACATACTACGCAAAAATCCGACCCGCACCGGCCGGACAAAACCGATGTAACCGTCGTGGTCCAATTTATCACCGGAAGTCGAAAGGGCGAAGCGGTGACGCTGGACAGCAAGGGAACCTATCGCTT
>WJJU01000462.1 GCA_014729595.1 Chitinivibrionales bacterium | reverse complement strand
TCGATCCGATGTAGTATCGCCCTTCGACTGATCTGATGACGTAGACATAGAACATATGTCCACCTCTCCCAAAAAAAAAGCCAGCAGTGCGTGCCGGCCTTTCCTTTGTATTGGTAGCGGGGAGAGGATTCGAACCTCTGACCTTTGGGTTATGAGCCCAACGAGCTACCGGACTGCTCCACCCCGCGGTATGTCGATTTCGTCCAAGACGTTCTCATTCGTGAGTTTTAAAATATAGTTAATTTTTAATTTGGATGCAAGCCCTTTGCTAACAAAACGCTAAAAAATCTCTTGATTGCCGAATAGCATGCCGCCCAGTGGTATACATGAAAGCAAATTACGTACCCCTCGAGAGGTATTGCAAGGGTCTATACGTAAATAGAAGCCCGACATTGCCTGCGGCGCGGCGGGAACTTGAGTAAATGGATTCATTATATTCAATGCCGGAACCAACCATATTCCCAATACTCGGGCCGCCGCCGATACCGATCGCGAAACGCTTGTGTTTCGGTTCCGTTGCCGGCACTTGAACCTGTGCGGGTTCGGCGAACAGGTTCATGGCGAGTACCGGCGGTATTAACGCCACGGCAAGGCGAAGTCCTTTGAGTTTGACGATGCGTTGCTCTTTCATGCTTGGAATCCCTCCTCGTTGATTATGATACGGTGAACTATTAACGGCTTTCGCGACTCCCAACGTGTTCCCCCGACCGGAGCTTGTAGCCGGATATGGAAGCGATTATTCTTCGGAAGTCGACGGTACGCTTCGCTCCCACTCAAAGTGGAGCCGATTCTATTCCGCTGGTGATTGGCGACAATCAATATACATATTCATCATCGGAGGTGGGAGAAAACGTGGGGGGGGGAGGACGGATATCGTGAAATTACCCGTCCGCCCGCATATCTTCGTGCGAAATATGTCGGTGGAATTTCTTAGTAAAGGTACAAAGGATGCGAATCCGGGTTCTTCCCAAACAGCGTAATATCATCGACTTTGGAAACCTTGGGTCCCGTGCAAAGCGCCAGCAAAGCGCGTTCGATTCCGATTCCGCCGCCGAATGTGCTCGGGAAAAGCGGGTTGCCGTCATCATCCTTCTGCACGGCGGCAATAAGGAATGGACCGTAGCCGTCAAGCTCTTCGACATTCACGATTTCGCCGTTTTCAATCTTTGGGCGAACCGCAATGATTCTGTTGTCGATCAGTCGTTCGACAATGGGCTCATAGAGCCATTCCCGCAACGCCCCGGAGCTTATTTCGTATGCGGGACCGTATTCGTTGTCGGCACGATTCAATGACTGGGCGCAAAGATCATAATTATATATCATATCCGACGTGAAATTTGCTATCGGCACCTTACCGCCGTCGGGCTTAAGATATGGATAGATGAGGTCGTAGTTCTCGCGCATAAGGCCGATAATCCAAAAAAACTGCGATTTCGCCTGCTTACCGACCGCGCGTTCTATCGAGGTCCCCTTTGCAAGAGACCGTGCCTGATCTTTGCGGAAACGTGGGAATGGACCTTTAGGTACCTCAAAGACAATGCCCAGAGCACGAAGGTTTTCTTCATTGCGCTCAACAACGGCACTGATCGTGTGAATTATCAGACGCTCAAAAAAAGAAAGCGCCTTCTCGAAGTCTTCGTGAATAAGTGCGGTAACCCTGTCCGTTGCATGAAGGTAGTCGTCGAGCGATACTTGATTTTCTCGTCGAAGCTCGATGTCCATCTGCGAAAAATCCACCAAGTAACGGCCGCGCTGAGTGCCGGTGGGGCTCTCGAGTTCCAGCCGGATATTTGGAGAGTCGACAAAAATTCCTTTGACCGCGGGATTGAAACAGGCAAGAAACTTCGAGTAGATCATCGAATGCGTGGTCATGTACTCATGACCTTTGTAGGTGACAGAGGGCGTATGTTCGACATCATGAGCCAGAGGGTCGGTCACGGGGCTAAGGGAGACCCGTTCCATGTTAAAAAGCCCCTCGTTGGTCAGGAAATTATGCATTGCATTCACGAAGGTCGTGCGGATTGCCATGACATGATGAACCGTATCGCCCATCCATTTGTTCACATACTGATTGCGGACAAATTCCTCCAACGAGCTTCCATTTTCACGAAGTGCCGCCTGAAAATTGTAGATACTTCGGCTGATCGGTTGCTGTGTCGACATTGTTGGTCTCCATGTAGAATTGTAGGTGACGGCGTTTTCGGCCCCAAAAAGCAAAATATTACCCGGAGCGCCTCCGGCGCCGCGCATCGATCTATCGGGTAACGCATTATAACCGGTTATAAGATCATAATTAAGAATGGAAGGTAACCAAAGCCGGGCGAGGGCATGCGCTTGCGCCGCATTCGACCGATATTATCTTATGTGTGTCGGAAGCGCGCATACTCGATCCCATACTTGGTTATCTTATATTGAATGATTCGCTTCGTGGTACCAAGAAGCGTGGCGGCCTTTGTTTGGTTGCCCCGTGTGTCTTTGAGCGCGTCGATAATCAGCTCTTTCTCGTATGCTTCAACCATCCTCTGAAATGTGTCCGGTCTCCGATCCGCTTGATCATGGCTTTTCATTTGGAGCGTGGGCGGAAGGTCATGGCCGTCGATAGAATCGCCCCGGGCTACAATTACCGCTCGCTCGACTACATTCTCCAGTTCCCGAACATTGCCCGGCCAGTGGTAGGAGGCAAGCATGTCGATTGCCGGTGTCGAAATACGATTCACCGATTTGTTGTATCGTTTCGCATAAGCTTTGCTGAAATGATCCGCCAACAAAAAGATATCGGCCCCCCGATTGCGCAGCGGCGGGAGTGGGATAGTGAATACATTTATTCGGTAATACAGGTCCTCCCGGAACCGCCCCGCCGACACATCTTCTTCAAGATTACGATTGGTCGCGCAAACAAGTCGCACATCGATTCTGATAGGCTCGGTCCCCCCGACCCGCTGAATCTCCTTTTCTTGAATGGCGCGAAGAAGTCGGCTTTGAGCGGTTAAGGACATCTCTCCGATTTCATCAAGAAACAGCGTCCCGCCCGCCGCCGATTCGAACCGTCCGATCCTCCTGGCGGTTGCACCGGTGAATGAACCCTTCTCGTGGCCGAAAAGTTCGCTTTCCAAAAGGGTCTCGGGTAGCGCGGCGCAGTTGACGGCAATAAAAGACCCCCCCTTGTATTGACTTTTATCGTGAATTGCCCGCGCAATCACCTCTTTACCGGTGCCGGTCTCACCAAGAATCAAAACCGTCGTGGGGGAGGGCGCAACCTGGGCAATCTGGCGAAACACCTCGCGCATGGCGCTGCTGTTGCCGATCACCTTCTCTGGACGACCCATATCTTCGAGCGTTTTGCGAAGGTGAAGGTTTTCTTCTTCGAGCGCCGAGATGCGTGCCTGACTTTTGCGTCGCTCAAGCACAACACGTACAATAAGGTCCGCAATCGCCTCGAGAAACCGCATCTCATCTTCCAGCATGCTCTGATCAGCATTTCCGTCAGTCACACGATCGACCGACAGGGTCCCCACCACGCGATTTTCCGCCTTGATGGGAACACAAAGGAACGCAACATTGTGAACCATCAAATTCGCCCGCGCCCCAGTCTTGTCCAAAAAAGCCGGCTCATCATTGAGCTTGGGAATAAGGATCGAGCGCCCCGTCTCAACCACTTTCCCCGTGACTCCTTCACCCAACTTATAAGTTCCTTTTCGACGGTCCCGCTCGGATATGCCTCGCGCGACATCGGCGACAAGTCGAGAGTTGTCGGTCGAAAGAATAGAAATCATGCCGCGATTCATTCCCGCATGAATCTCCAGAACCTCAAGGATGTCGGCCATGACCTTCTGCAACTCTCCACCGGAAGCCAGGATGCGAGCCGTATGGTACAAGACCGAAATTCCATTGAAACTTAGCTTCCAGTTTATCTCCGGGATAATCATCGACGGCACTCCTCGGGAATCACACGACACGTTTCCGTACCAAAAAGGCGGACTGCACCATATCTACCGCAAAACCTTCCCTTGTTGATACAAAGATGTGTCAATGTAAGCTGTTCAGGCAAGATGTGTGTGGGTTGTTGCTTACCGGAAAGCCCCCGGACGGGGGCATTCGGCCTTGACCGATGTCCCCGACCGGGAGGAAAATACAAAACGAACGAGTGCATTAGATATCGTAATAGAGTGCAAATTCCCATGGATGCGGTCTCAGGTCGATTGCCTGAGCCTCATTGGTCATTTTGTAGTCAACCCACGTATCGACGACATCTTGGGTGAACACGTCACCCTTAAGAAGAAATTCATGATCCTGTTCGAGCGCGACGAGTGCTTCGCGAAGCGAACCCGGTGTGGTGGGAACCTTTGCAAGCTCTTCGGGAGGAAGATCGTAAATGTCCTTGTCCAGCGGCTGGCCGGGATCGATTTTGTTCTGTATTCCATCCAGCGCGGCCATGAGCATGGCCGACATTGCCAGATACGGATTGCAACTGGGATCCGGGCAGCGAAACTCGAGCCGCTTGGCTTTCGGTGAATTCGAGTACATCGGGATACGTACCGCCGCCGAACGGTTCCGACTTGAGTACGCCAAATTGACGGGAGCTTCAAACCCCGGCACGAGACGCTTGTAACTGTTGGTTGTCGGGTTCGTGAAAGCCAAAAGAGCCGGGGCATGCTTGAGTATTCCACCGATCGCATACAAGGCATCTTGGGAGAGCCCCGCATACCCGTCACCTGCGAACAGGTTCTTGTTTTCTTTCCAGATTGACAAGTGCGTGTGCATGCCGGTTCCGTTGTCGTTGAACAAGGGTTTCGGCATGAATGTCACCGTCTTCCCATACTTCCGCGCAACATTCTTGATCACATATTTGTACTTGAGCAACATGTCGCCCATAGTGACTAAGGGGGCAAAGCGAATATCGATCTCCGCTTGGCCTCCCGTAGCCACCTCATGGTGCTGACATTCAATCGGTACGCCGACATCGATCAAACTCAGCATCATCTCACTTCGAATATCCTGTTGGCTGTCGGTAGGGGGCACCGGGAAATAACCTTCTTTATAACGAGGTTTGTAGCCGAGGTTATGTGAGGTCTTGCTGCCGTCGATATTTTCGCAACGCCCGGTATTCCAACGACCTTCAACCGAATCGATAAAGTAGTAACCCGCGTTGGCGGTTTGATCGAACCGGATGTCGTCGAAAATAAAGAACTCCGCTTCGGGACCAAAAAAGGCGGTGTCTCCGACTCCGAGAGTTTTAAGGTAGTTCTCGGCTTTGCGGGCGATATTGCGCGGATCACGGGTGTAATCGACGCCGGTCAACGGGTCGCAGATGTTACAGACCAATACCAATGTTTTTGCTTCCATAAAGGGGTCGACAAACGCGGTTTCCGGAACGGGCTTAACGATCATATCCGATTCGTTGATCGCTTGCCACCCGCGAATGCTTGATCCGTCGAACCCCAGGCCACTTTCGAAAGTATCTTCTTCGAGTTCATAAGCCGGGATGGAAAAGTGCTGCCACAGGCCCGGAAAGTCCATGAACCGAAGGTCCACCACTTTGACCCCTTCGCTCTCAATGAGTTTCAAGACGTCGCGGGGAGTCGTGCATTTCATATTCAGCCTCCTGGTTGCGAAATTTAATGACAAGCCGGCCCTTTCCGTGCCTGTCAGCATGTCGGCGATACATGAATGCGCCGTCTTGCAATCCATGTGCCAGAGATCACATTGGCGCCGCGTAGCGGTAATCCCTCGCTGTGATCGAAAATGGCACACTCCTCTTTTCGCGGAGGCTTCACTCTCATTCGCCCCCCCCCACCCCGACGAATAGCGACCATAAATATTAATAATGAATAGCTCGATACCGGGTGCACTACAAGGACGTGCCAATCACAAGTCCATCAAGCAACTATCGCCGAACAGGAAAATGGCGGCCTGCAATGGAAATCGAGCATAGAGCAATCACGAAAAGACGAGCATTGAGAGGTGGCCGGGGAGATCGGCAAAAAGGAGCTAATGACACAAAAATGTGTCGGATATGGGCACAAAACACAAAACCGTATCAAGTGGCGGTGTTGAAGGGGCGTGGTCGATGTTCCTGAGT
>WJJU01000461.1 GCA_014729595.1 Chitinivibrionales bacterium | reverse complement strand
TGAGCGTTTGCGCCGCCGGCGCCGAATGAAGACAAGCCTGCGATCCGTGGTATTGCTTTACCGTCAATATATGGGCAATCCCAAGAACGCAAATCTTGGTTAACAATAAATGGTGTTCTTTCGAAATCTATTAACGGATTCAACACATGTGAGTGCAGCGAAGGCACAAGCTGTTTATATTTCATTTGTAGGAGCACTTTAGAAAGACCAGCAATACCCGCGGCCGATTCACCGTGTCCTATGTTTGATTTTACCGAACCGATATAGCAAAATCCGGTATCGCTCGTATGTTTACCAAATGCCTGACTCAAGGAATTTATTTCAATAGGATCTCCCAGCTTAGTTCCGGTTCCATGAGCTTCCACATAGCTGATATGTCGTGGATTAATTTTGGCTTCATTCAAAGCTCTATCGATAGCCGCCGCCTGTGATTGCGGATTAGGAACACTATATCCATTTGTTTTACCGCCGTGATTTAGCGTACACCCCTTTATAATGCCGTAAATATGGTTGCCGTCTCGTCGTGCATCCGAAAATCGTTTTAAAATGACAACTCCAACTCCTTCCCCCGGAATATAACCGTCACCCCCTTCGCCAAAACTCTGACAATGCCCCGTACTGGAAATGAATTGTCCGGCACTGATTAACAGATATTTATTGGGGTGAATGCTGACATTGACACCGCCCGCTATCCCCATAGAAGTCCGACCTTGTAATAAATCCCGGCAGGCGATATGAATTGCGGTCAAGGAGGATGAACACATAGTATCTACCGTCAGGCTTGGACCATGAAGATTGAGGATATAGGATGCTCTATTCGCAATACTGGCATAGCTGCCACCGATAGCCATGCGCTTACCCACCATAGAAGCCTGCGCACCATATAATTGGTATTCACTATACATTACACCCGCATACACGCCGATTTGCCCGGGAAGATCTCCTTCATACGGTATCTGCAACCCGGTACGTGAATAGCCCGCATCTTCTACAGCCATCCATACGTGCTGAAGGAATAGGCGCTCTTGAGGATCAATAAGGCGAGCTTCTCGCGGTGAAATGTTAAAGAACCTGGGATCAAATTCGTCTACTCCGTCAATAAAGCCACCCCACTTACTATAATGATGTCCGGCTAGGCTTCGATCCACGCTGTAATATTCGCGCCAATCCCATCGCTCAGTGGGAACTTCCGTTATACAGTCTTTGCCCTCTCTAAGATTGTACCAAAATTCATCCATGTTAAATGCTTTTGGATAGCGACCGCTTAATCCAACAATCGCTATCGGCTCATCAGCGAGGGTCATATTCGGCTTTTGCGATGCAGCTTCGTTTTGAAAGCGCATAAGTTTTCTTCGTGATGTTAACCGCGAAGCAGCTTTGCTCTTTTTCCGTATTGCAGCCTCCCGGTCTAAGGCGCCCTTTTCGGAACTTTCTACCTCATCCGAAAATTGCGCGCTGAGAGTGGCGCCGTGCCGCTCCATGAAATATTCGCTTAGAGCATGAACTGTTTGGTATTCAAAGAGGAGGGTTTTTGATAACGTACCGAATGTTTTCTCAAGTTTGTTTGTTACATTCATCGCCGATATCGAATCGACACCATACTTTTCTAGCGGTGCATACGCATCGATTTTTTGCGTAGGCACTTTTAAAACATCGGAGAGCCGGTTTTTCAGATATGCAATTGTCCTATCAGCAATCAATTCCTTATCAGTTCCACCAACCTCCGGCTTATCATTTTGCGACGATTTTGGAAATCCAACTTTTGCCGCTGTCCTCTTTTCCGTATCGCTTAAAAGTTCCTCAAGCCTGTCGGCATGTGATACCAAGAAGTAGTCGGTAAGCTCTTTTATTGACTTATATTCAAAAAGAAGTGTCTTTGACAGTTTTCCAAAAGATTTTTCCAATTGCGAAGTTATGTTCATCGCCATGATTGAATCAATGCCGTATTTTTCTAGCGGCGCATTACTATCGATCTTTGCAGCGGGTAGATTCAACTCAGTGGCAAGCTTTTTTTTGAGAAATGCATTTGTTTTTGCACCCATATCTTCATAAGAATGCAATGGAGACACCAATGATTCCGACGGATTCTCATTATCAGTATTTAACGTGGTTTCAACATTTATAGCGGGTATAGCCGTTAGATTTTGCCGCAATTTTTCAACATCCCCCGATGCGACGAGCACTTGATCATAACTCATGCCCAATCCACGATAGAGTGCTCGTATTCCAGTGCGTGTACCCATGGGTGCCATGCCGGCTGAAAGCGCCGGCACATTTGGCCTTGCCTCATCCATTGTCATCCCGCCGTCTTTCCACAATGGCCAATTAATAGCAAGGGTTTTTCCCCGGCGCTTTTTTAGCGTCACCAGACGGTTACGATATGCGGCAAAATGATCCATAAATCCATTGGCTGCGGCATAATCAGATTGCCCAATATTGCCTGTAACGGATGCGCCGGAAGAAAACAGAACTACAAAGTCAAGGTCGAAATCACGCGCTACATGATCGAGATTTGCGGTACCGGTTACTTTAGGGGTGAGCACTCGCTCAAACTCTTCAGGTGTTTTTTTTAGTATGAAGTTATCCGCAACCATTCCGGCACAATGAATAATACCATTTAAAGATCCAAATTCAGCGTTAACCGCCACTAAAACATTTTCAACCTCTTTTCTATTCGCCGGGTCCATCCGTCGGTAATGTAACCGCCTTCCCTTTCCCGGCAGCATTTGTATTCGTTCGTCCATTTCATCAGTTAGGTCGGAGCGACCGGTAACTATTATATTTGCATGCCGAGTTTGATTTAACAATTCTTTGGCAAAAATGACTCCTAATCCACCAAGGCCGCCGGTAATACAATATACCCCATTATCTTTGAATGGAATATGGTATTCACCCGGCACATCTTTTACTTCACGCAAACGAAGAACAAGCCGGTTATCGAACTTATATTTTGTTATTGGCTCATAGTATGCCGCCATGCTATCATGCAACTGCTTTGCCAATTCTTCAGCAGAAACGCCGCTTTCGATCAAAACGATTTGCCCTGTTAGCATTGGGTTTTCAATAGCGGCACTTTTGAGCATCCCTGACAAACCGGCGTAGAGGGTATCCTCATTATCTGTTGCAACAACCAATTGTACAAGGACGGGCGCGACGGGTTTTTCTTCTATTATTTTCTTTATTCCATTGAAAAAATGCAGTGCGTTTTCCTTGTATAAAACTGAAATATCCGCATGTTTCCTGTTTGGCAGTAGCAAACAGTCACTGTCGGAAAGATATGGTACAAGCTTTTCATAAGTTGCTTGTTGTATTCCGGAAATCATAACTATCTTTTTATCAAAGGAAGTTGCATCCATTTCCGTAACTTTTGTCGGTATAGAATGTTCCCATTTTGGCGCTGCATAAAAGGTACCGGAAGACGACATTACCGGTTTAGCTATTTTTCTTCGATCATGCCGGCTTACGGACTCGATGACCTGCGAGGCAAATCCTTCCATAAGGGCGCAAATATTTCCATTTTTATCATATAGATCGATATCCATTCGAGCCACATTCTCTTCCGTTTCATACTCCGCGGAGTAGCGCACCCAGGCATACATTTCTTCTGCACAAGACGCTAAGGCCTGTATACGCTCAAGGGCAAACGGAAGTGACTGGCCCGGCTTATCTGGAAGATTATTTAGGTCCGCCATAAGAGCCAACGCGCCTTGCATAGCTCCGTCCAACATGGCCGGATGGAGGAAAAAATCATGTAATGTATTTTGGATGCAATCCGGCGCCTTCAAATGCACAAAAATTTCCCGATCTCCAAGGAAAATCTTTTTTATTGACTGATGCTCGTCACCGAAATCAAAGCTCAGCTTGCGATATGCTTTATAGATATCCTCACCTCTGAGAACACCGTTAGTCATGCGTGATCCGTATCGCTCGATCTCAATATTACCCTGCAAAGGCATTTCAACATAATCGGCATTACCAGTGCAATACGGGGTTTCTAATGATTCCCCGCTATTATTCTGTTCAGTGCATCCGATGCTGTAAGCAATATTTTCTTCGCTGAGATTTGATTGCTCGGAAAATAGCCTGATAATAATTTCCGTATTCTCGGCCACGACAAGGGGTTTTGACCAAGTAATGGAATTCAATTCAATTATGGATGATTCCGACGGCTTAGGAGCCGCTTTTTCGACAGCGGCCCGAACCATCTCGAGGTAAGCAGCTCCCGGCAGCACTTTTTTTCCGTTTACCTGGTGTCCTTGCAGAAAAAATTCGTCTCCGCTAAATATTGTACGATATTGCTGTCGCTCCAAATCAGAAATATTTTCGTGCACCATAGGGTGCATTTTCGGCGCGGAAGACAATCCGGAACTTTTTGCCGAGAATTGACTAATGAGTGCAACGGCATCATTTTTCGACAGTCTCTTACTTTTCAGCTCCGCAACAATATAGTCTATAAAGTTAATCATTCAAAGAACTCCCCGTATACTCGCTAATAATAAGCAGTGGTATCTATTTAATCGTATACTACCCTTGCGGCATGCTGAATTATAAAATGGAAAATCCCATGTATCAGAGATATTACTCCGAGCACAATTTGTGTTAAGGGTCCAATCGCTGAAAACCTGACCTAAAGGTCAGCTCATACGCTATCAATTAGCCGTAACCCTGCTCGAAGTAATAATTCTTCGCCGATTAATGGACATTCCTTGCCGCATAACCAAATGCGCAAATTTCATTACTATGTCAAACTTCTTAATAGTGCCGTTCCATGGTTGCTATCCAAAAGGCCTGCATCTATTTTTTCAATCACATCTTTTATTGATTCATAAGTTGGCGCTTCTCGTGCGCTTTCAGCCGCATACTGAATATCATTGGCGGATTCGATCCAATAACGTTCTTTAGCAAATGGATAAGCGGGCAAACTAATGCGTTTGGGTAAGTCTCCTTCATAAAGTTTATTCCAGTCAAATTCAAATCCATTTACCCATATCTCAAGTAACTTTGAAAGCTTCCCATGCAGAATCCATTTATTTACCGCCTCTTCGATTTCCGCATCGTTGCTGAATATTTTCATTCCGCTATTGCCGTGTTTTACGCTCCCCCTGCAAAAAATCCCGCAATTTTTCATTCCTTTACAGAATGCTTTTCCATTCTCAACTAACTGATCAATCGAGTGCACAATAAAACCCACACGCTCATCCATCATTTCACGACCAATCTGAAGCGTGTATGCCACATCATTCAATTCGATTTCTCCTGATTGGATCATACTCCTGCATTCCTTTGAGGCGACATATTCGATAAGTTCGTTTATCTTCCTCAGTAACTGTTCATCTGATTTTGCACTCAGGGGAATAATAATTCCATTCGAATCACCCACACTAATCCTCTTTCTCTTCGGCCGCGACTGTATATACTCCTTTATCACAATATGTGCATTAGTTCCGCTATGGCCGAACGAATTTAGCGCAGCCATGCGTGCCGTTCCATTCTCTGCTTTCCATTCATTTTCTGAGGCCGTAATTATGAAAGGTGTTTCCTCGATTTTTATTAGTGAATTGAGCCTGTTAAAATGCATCAATCCTGGAATGACTTTATGTCGCAACGAGAGCAGCACTTTTATTAACCCAACTACTCCCGAAGCCGCCGCTGTATGCCCGATGTGCGCCTTTGCACTACCCACATTACAATAGCCTTTTTTATCGGTGTATTGATTAAAAGC
>WJJU01000460.1 GCA_014729595.1 Chitinivibrionales bacterium | reverse complement strand
TATTCATCGAAGGCAAAGAGGATCCCTTCACTTTTAATCGCCTGAAATACATCGAAACCGTCGAAGACTCGAAGAGGCTCAACGGTCTGAGCTATCCGCATGTTATTCTTTCGGCATCGGGTATGGCGGAAGGAGGGCGTATTTTGCACCATCTTCGTAACACCGTCGGCAACCATCGGAACCTGGTGCTTTTCGTCGGGTATGCCGCCAAGGAGACGCTTGCACGAAAGATGATGGATGGAGAAAGGAAAGTGAAAATATTCGGTGAAGAACACAAGGTTCGCTGCCGGATCGCAAAGCTCGATCATTTTAGCGCTCACGCCGATCGAGGCGACCTCCTGAAATATGCCGCGATGACCTCGCCCCGCCGCCTCAAAGACATTTTCTTGATTCACGGCGAACTGGAACAGATGGAACCGCTTCGCCATGCTCTACGAAGCCGGGGGTATTTGAATGTCCACATGCCGGTGCAAGACCAAGTTTTCACGCTTTAGTAAAGCATTTCGCTTAAATGCGGTAAGATAGAGTACGAGTTTTTATTTTACCCCATCGTTGCATAAAATCCGGTTGGCATCTATTTATTACTCCGAGCACAATTTGTGTTAAGCGGCCAACCAGGGAAAACCTGACCTAAAAGTCAGGTTACACACTATCAATTAACTGCAACTCTGCTCGGGGTAATAAGTAATCGAATTATTAGGTCAAACGGATTTTTTCCCTCTGGGAAAACCCCTCGGTATCCAATCGCAACACTTGAGCGGAACCCGGTAAGCGTTCACTCACACCCTCCTGGTGTGGCTCTTTTGCGCCACCGGCGCGAGCATGCTTCGGGCGGCAGTCGCGGCAGTCCATTTTGGACTGTCGTGCTCTTCGGCCGCCATGAACTTCGAGTCCCCGCCCCGCCTCATGCTTGAATACCGAGGAACTTTTGCAGCGATAGGGTTTAATCACCCCTGAGGTGCGACGAAGGCGGAATGGGGTTTGGGGACAGGCTCTCAACCAGGCCACGCTTCAGCAGCGATTTCGATCCTTTTCCCCTCCCACGAGAGTTTACCCTCCCGCTTGAGGCGGAGGAGCAGACGCGAAAGGGTTTCGGGGGTTGTACCAATCGCCACGGCAACCTGTTTTTTCGATAAATGGCATACAAAGCCCGCACTTCTCCCAAACTGCTCTTCCAGAAATAAAAACAGTCGATCTTCCACGTCATGAGCAGTCAAATACTGGATCTTATCGGCAAGGTAGCGCATCTTTCTCATCAATGAGGCCATAAAGTCACGACGAAAATCCTCCCGCTCCAAAAGACAGGAGAACTGATGCTTGGGGATAGCATACAGACGAGAATTCCGCAGTGCAACGGCACTTACCGGATAGCAATCCTGCTCAAACAAAATGACTTCGCCGAACATTTCTCCCGAGCGAACCACCTTGATCACCACCTCTCGTCCATCTGGCGCAGTTTTGTACAATTGTACGCTGCCGGTTACCAAGATGTAAAGAGAATACCCCTTATCCCCCTCCCGAAAAAGTAACCGCCCTTTTGCGATATCCTTTTCCAAACAGATTTCACCCAAGGCGCGAAGATTGGGCTCAGTGATATTCTCAAAGAGCCCGATACGGGCCAATATTTCTTCTCTGCTTGATTCTTGCTTTATCATAGTGAGTAGCGAACCGTTTTTGGAATTCAGCGTTAAGGACACAATCGCAATGGACCTTGAATCTCGGGCAATGAGGAATGAAGGATACGGGAATTCTTACTTGAAGCCGCTTTCAAGATGAACCGCTACTCAGGTCAACCGCGACGACCTGTCTGTTTCGTTGTGTCTCCTCACCATATCTTCGAGGATATGCCTCGTCCTCCCGTTTTGGGGGATTACATCCAAACCTTCTCGCTCGGCCTTCCCCGATGTAGCTCATTCTGAAAGCGGCTCTTATTATCCCCATCGTTGCATAAAAATCCGGTTGACATTTATTTAAGTGATTGAATTATTATGTCAAACGGATTTTCACTCTCCGGGTAAGCCCCTCGGTATCCAATCGCACCGCTTGTGCGGGACCCGGTAAGCGTTCACTCACACCGTCCCGGTGTGGCTCTTTTGCGCCGCCGGCGCGAGCGTACTTCGGGCGGCTGTCCATCTTGGACCGGCGTGCGCTTCGGCCGTCATGGCCTTCGAGTCCCCGCCCCACCTCGCGCTTGAATACCGAGGGACTTTTGCATCGATAGGGTTAATTCTTAGAAATGCTCCCACCGCACCACATCTTCTTGAGGCTTCCTGGTCTTTTCCGTAGGTTCATCCGCCGCATAGCCCAGAGGAGTAAGTACGATAGGCTCGATGTTTTCAGGCAACTCGAGCGCTTCCCGCACCGACTGCTCATTGAATGCGCCGATCCAGCAAGTGCCGATACCCTGCTCGGCCGCCGCCAACGTCATGTGGTCCATTGCAACGGCTGCGTCGACCGCAGCGTATGACTTTCCGTTTCTCTTTACCCATGCCCGAGAGTGATCGATACAAACCGCCAGGACCAGTGGCGCTTTAACGAACCACGGTTTTGGGTAGCCTTTTCCCAACCGCCATCGGACCTCCTCATCTTTCACGACAACGAAGACCCATGGCTGGAAATTACATGCTGAGGGAGCATAGCGTCCGCACTCCAATATGTAGTTCAATTTTTCGGCTTCGACGGGATCCGGGCGATAATCCCTAACCGACCGGCGCATCCTTGTCAGTTCCAAAAAACTCATATCTCATCTCCTTACTCCATGCAGAGTGCCTGATTACCAAAATGAATCGAGCTTGATGAGGATCAAGGATCGAAAATATATCATCACGTATACTTAATAAGGAAGGTTTGGCACGGACGATTCACTTTGAAGGAGAAGACCATGAAACGTAAGATCATCAGTATCGACCACGAAAAGTGTACCGGTTGCGGCTTGTGCATACCAGACTGCCCCGAAGGAGCGATTCAGATGGTTGACGGCAAGGCGCGATTGGTAAGCGACCTGTTCTGCGACGGCCTCGGGGCGTGTCTCGGGACCTGTCCCGAAGGGGCCATATCAATCGAAGAACGCGAAGCCGAAGCGTATAACGAGAAAAAAGTTATGGCAAATATCGTTCTTCAAGGTGAAAACACTATCCGAGCACACCTCAAGCACCTTCGTGAGCACAATGAAGAGGAGTACCTTCAACAAGCCCTCGAGTACTTGAGAGAAAACGATATTACCGTTGAACCCGAGTCCAAGGAGGCGAAAATGGAAAAACAACCGTTTTCGGGTTGCCCCGGCTCACGCACTCGAACACTGAACGAGAAAGGTACCGCCACTCATGCTCCCGAAGGAACGCGTGAGTCGCAGCTTACGCACTGGCCAATCCAAATGCACCTGATCTCACCGCGTGCATCACACTATCAGAGCGCCGATCTCCTACTCGCCGCCGACTGCGTCGCTTATACGGCCGGTGACTTCCATAAAGATTTTCTTCGCGGCAAAACCCTGGCTATCGCATGCCCGAAGCTCGATGAAGGACAGGAGATCTATAAAGATAAGCTCAAGGCGCTGATCGATGAGGCAAAAATCAATACGCTGACCGTCCTGATCATGCAAGTGCCTTGTTGCGGCGGGCTGCTGAGACTGGCTCAACAAGCCGCCGCAGAATGCAAGCGAAAGGTTCCCATCAAGGCGATAGTGGTTAGCCTGGAAGGAGCGGTGATACAAGAAGAATGGGTTTGACAGGCGATACGTTCGAGCACGTGGGCGGCGGCACTATGGCTTCATAACACGTACCCCCTACGCCGAGCCTCGTCCTCCTTTCGCCCCACGAATTACGTTGGGCATACGCGTCTATGCATCACAAAGCGGCGTGTGCCCAAAGAGGTTTAGGCAACCGTTTTTGTTCTTTCGTCAGATCCGAAATTCGGTGCGTCTACCAATGAGACGAGTAGCCGTCCTCGTGATCATCGCAGAACACCGGCGCCAATTCATCAACCACTTTCTCGATAATCCGGTCCGAAGAGTAGAAACCGCCGGCGATGCGACGGTGTATCTTTGCTAAATATTCCTCGCGCTCGGATTGTTCGCGCCAGAGGAACTGACCTCGCCTGATATTCGGGTTATGATCCTGAGGAGTATGCATTGTTTTCATCCATGAAAGCGTATACCTGCAATAGCCGGAATCAGAGCGTCCGTTCTCTTATCCTTTTTATTCTATCGTCATCCTCGCAAAGAATCTTTACCGCTTTGCGACGAGGACGTAATTCGGCCCCTTATGAAATAGCCGACCGATCCGCCAAAGCACGGAAGATAACGTCGGAAGAATCGATTTTGTATATTCACTTTTGACCCCTTTAGTGCTTTTCGAAAGCGGGACGGTGGATGGTTCTGTACAATATCGGCGATGTCACCGACGACATGGTCTTGGGAAAATCGATTTTCCTTCCCAACGGCGAACTCCTTCTCGCAGCCGGTTTTCGTTTAACCGAACGCTATCGAAATCGTCTAAAACAACTCGGTTTCACGACAATATGCGTACAGGTGGAGGGTACCGACGACATCATTCCCGAGACGATCATCAATGAGCATGTTCAGCGTGAGATATCAGCGTCGGTCGGCAAGACCGCCGAAGGCATAGAGAACCTGCTACGGACCAAACGGAAGGGCGTTGAGGACATGAGGCGCCTGATACAGGACCGTCGCGACCATATAAATAAATTCATAGCCGGCAGTGGCATGACCGGCACCATCGAGTCCATCATCGAAGACATTCTTAACCAGCCATCGGTGGTACTGAACCTTTCTTCATTGCAATCCAAGGGAAACAACCTTCTTTCACACGCCGTCGCGGTTACCGTTACCGCCCTTTGCATCGGCCGCAAGTATCGATTCACCCACGAAGAGTTGAAGCAATTGGCATTGGGAGCAATTAATTTAGACTTGGGCCTTGTGGCGCTTCCTCCCGAAATCGTGCAAAAAAAGATGCTTGATTTTAGCTCCGAAGAAATGGAACAGTACCGTCAGCACACCGTCTACGGTTATCTGATGCTGTCACAAAACCCGGCGATAACACCGACAAGCGCGGCGGTGGCGCTTCAGCACCATGAATGGCAAAACGGCAAGGGATTTCCTCGAGGTATGAAAGGGGAAAATCGTCCGCCTCGCCGTGATTTTTCCCGCAAAGGGGTAATCCATCGCTTTTCCGAGGTAGTCGCGGTCGCCGATACCTACGACATGCTGACTACCGGTCGTATGGGCCCTAAACTCAGTACTTCCCAAGCCATCCGCAAGCTCATCGAGATTGCCGGATCGATGCTCAACAGCGACATAGTGAAAACTCTCGTTTCGATAGTGCCTCTCTACCCCATTGGGGCACGTATTCGGGTGGTCAATTCTCCCATCACCCAGCTTAGCGGCTACTATGGGGTAGTGGCCAAAATCGACCCCACGGAACTCTGCGAACCGCAAATTATTCTCTATGAGACTCGCAACCACCAACGAGTAAAACCAATTTTAGTAGACATGCGCAAGCACCAAGGTTTCACGCTGGAATTGCTTACTTGAGGGCATAAACAGCAACAGGTAAGGGTGCCCCCCGCTTCGGATAAGGCTTCGAATCCAATGGGCACCTCCTCCACAACAGTCACTTCGGGAGCCTTAGCAACCGTTGTGTTCAAACTAACCGCCGGGCTTGAGGTGCCATCGAGTTCCGGGTGATCCTTTCCGCCGCCGACCAGCTTAGATATCCATATTCATAACGTGTCTGACCTCCTCAAGGGTCTCGCGGCCGACGTGCCGTGCCCGCTCGATACCACGCCTTAAAATGCTCTTAACGTACGCCGGATCTTTTTCCAATTCATGCCGCTTGGCACGAAGTGGCGCGAGGTACTCATTGAGAGCTTCGGTAAGCTTTGCTTTGAGCTTTCCCGAACCGCCGTCACCAATCTCGTCGGCTATCTGATCGGGCCGTACACCGGTGCAAAGAGAGGCAAGCAGCAGGAGGTTGGAGACCTCGGGACGCTTTTCGGGGTCGTAGGTGATAATGCGCTCGGAATCGGTCTTAGCCCGTTTAATGAGCTTTGCGGTCTCATCCTCGGAGGCCGAAAGCATGACAGCATTGTTGCGACTCTTGCTCATCTTTTGTGACCCGTCGAGCCCAAGGATCAATGGCGCATCGCTAAGCAACGCCGCCGGCTCAGGGAATACGGGCTTGTTTCCGGCAAATCGCGCGTTGAACCTTCTGGCTATC
>WJJU01000043.1 GCA_014729595.1 Chitinivibrionales bacterium | reverse complement strand
GCATTTGCTAACCACTTATTGACCATAGGCAATTTGATCCACCCAACCCACCAGCCCGCCGCCATGGATAACCCATGACCCCGACATCTTCGAATGATGTCGCGGCTCACCGGTTACCCACAGCGGCTTCTCGATTCACCATGGATTCACAATCACCAGAAATAATAAGGTAGGATCTTTCCAAGGAACACAGTAGCTGTGGTGCTCGGGCGTACGCCCTGTGCTCCTCGGACACAAAAGGTAGCCGGGACGTAGTACGCTCCGTTGCCGTCCCGGCATGTCGCTTTACATAATACAAGTTTTGCGCCCATCGCACATCGTGTGCATGGGTCTCGCTGACGCCGCAAAACTAGTATTATGCAAACTTCGGCCGCATCACACAAGCCAACTCGTATCACCCCGCCCGACCCACGACGCTGTGGTAGACGCCTAGCCCGAGATTAAGCAGACCGCTGAGCGCTGAGCGAATGCGATACCCGAAGTGGCTCTGGCTAGCATACCAAGGAGTGGAGGAACGGAACCCACCATATAAATCTGTGCGGCAAAAAGAGGAAAGGGGGTGCCCGAGGGGGAAAGGAGCTTCAATACTCTATCCCCGCGTTTTGACCGGCGGAGACTACCGCATGCGCACGGGGCTTTGCCGCCGTGCCGGCCTGAACGAAGGGGGTGAGCTGCGTTGACGCCGAGGAAGGGCGCTCGAAACTCATCAATTAACCCGAATCGGAATCCCAATGGCGTAGTATAACATCGGGGTACCCGCAGTATAATCTTGACGATTGCTTCCCATCGTAAGAGTTTTATCGACGGTTATGAACGCAAGACCCAATTTGGCACATAAACCCGCACGTCGGCGTGAGCCGAAAAATACGCGGGAGTTAATGGTTATTGCCGGTAGGACTGCTTGTAGTGCCGGGAAATATTCCCCAGAAAGATCGATGTATACATCCCCAAGCGGTTCGGTGACGATATGAAAATTGAACCCTGCTGCAGCACCCACAAAGCCTAAGCCCGCGTGAAAACCCACGCGTTTGCCTAAACCAAATTCCCAATCCACACCCACTAACGAGGCTGCATACAAAAAACCAACATTCATGACAATGGAGCCGCGATTAAAACTGCTGCCATCTAAACGGTTATCAGCTTTTTGACCACGATCAGAAGAGCTCCGTGTCACGGTGCGTACGAATAATTCTTCGTCAATGGTAGCTGCTGCGCTGTCCCCAACTGCCGTGGTGTCCCCATCCTTTTCCACTTCGCCATGAGAGGGATATACGACGCAGATGCCTATAAAAAGCATTAACCCATATACAAGCTTCATCGAAATCGCCATTTCGTTCAAAGAAAAGTCACATCGTATCACAGGTACAAACTATAAGAATAAATACCCAACCACAAAGCCCAACACACCCCCAAGCACCCCAAGCGTAATCTGCATCGCCTTACGTTTCTGCACACGCATTTCTACGCGCTCCGGCGCATAATCCTCATCACTGGCGACTCGATCCACATAAGTAGAATCAGTCAAGCGCACAAAATCAGCCGTCACCCGATAACAGGAGCTTAATACATCGGGTTGGCGGATCTTGCGCAAGATCACCACATCCGCTCCTATCTCACACGCCTCCGTCCTGAGAATATCCAGCACCTCGTTCTCGTGACACCGAGTGCTAAAGCCCGTATCACTCACTCTCATGGTACCAATAACGGTCCCTTTCTCCGGACGGATTTCCACATCACGCTTAAACACAACCGAACACTCCCCCACCCGTGGACTGTGCTCATCCTCTACGTAGTCCAGCCGCTTTAGTGATGGACCGCAGCCGGTCGAAAGAAGGGTGATAAGAGTGAGAGCGGTGAAACGAGTGAGTAGGTGGTAGACCGTTTTAGGTAATTTCTTGTGTTTCATGAACCTGATTCTTTCCTTGTGTTGTCATGGACCGTATGAGATTCGGCGTGCGGAATCGAATTTACACTTTGGCCAAATGTTCGATTGGTTGTGAATGAGTTTTTGCAGTGTACACTCCCCAAACCGACAAAAACTACCGGTGAACGAAGTGCAACCGACTGCCCCGCGTATCCACCCTTAAGGATATCGAATGCCCTTGAGCTTGGGGTATTCTGCGACCTCGAAGATCATAGAAGCCCTTCATAGCCGTCCCCCGGGGAGAAAACGAAAGGGGTGATCGATTCTTTGATAGGATACGGGTTGAAAGATCGCGGTTTGTGATAATCATACCGAATTGACCAACGAGCCAGATATTGCCGTCCCTATCTGCGTGGATTTTATCTATTTCATCAATAATAGTGGGGAAATCGGTTTCTTCATGCCAGCTCTCACCCCCATCATCCGTTGTGAAGAGATAATTTCCCTGACTATAGTATTCAGCAAGCACCCACCCCTTTGTAGAGGAGCTCATGTGCATGTCCTTAACATGCCAATGCTCATCATTCACTGCGGTTGCCCCGGTATCAATCAAATCGGCTTGGGTCCATGTCTCTCCAGCATTGCGGGTAAAGGCAATGGTGGGAATGGATGGGTAGTTACTCAGTGCGACCCAACAAGTCGTATCGTCGCTTGCAGAGATTGCCTGCGGTCGGGACGGAGTTGGAAGGTAACGCCAATGAACGCCCCCATCGGTTGTGATTGCTATCTTTTCATCATAGCCGTAAAGCCATGCCGTTTGTTTTGACACAAAGGAAGTCCCAAAAATATAGCTCAGATCAACAATTATATCCAACCACGTATGACCATAATCTGTGGTTAAGAGAAGACGATCCGAGTCGGTGATCCATCCTGTGTTATCGAAAAAACTTAGGTGAGTAAGTTGTTTGTTCGTTCTGCGAGGTAGTTTCTCCCAGTTACCCCCGCCATCTTCAGTCTTAAAGAGCATTCCTCCTTCACCACAAATCCAGCCCCGTAGGCTATCACTGAAAAAAACCGTTTCTAAATCAAAGGTATCACACTCTGGGGGCGCCGGCAGGGTGTACCATGAGGCGCCACCATTGTTTGATTTGAGGGTTGTCCCATCATCACCTACAGCCCACCCGTAGTTGTCCATGAAGTAGATGCCATTAAGCGTAGCATCGGTTACACGTGGCACTACGAAAGTCCACTCTGTTGCAGATAAGGGCATTGTAAGTATGGTCAATAGCCAACAGGCGTGCCGTATCATTTATTGTTCCTTAATTGCAATTACTACCATCATCGCTCACAGGTGCCGATTCCGCACCATGCTCATCAAGGGCTGTTACGGCAAAAGAGTCTAAATATTCAACAAGATCGTCAACAAATACTTCATCGGTAGCTACCCTAATAGTATCGGTATATTGACGGGTGGTATCTCCATCATTGGTAGTTATGACGCTAACAGTTTCATATCTCACTTGATCACCATCCTGATCGGTTGATGCACCCCAGGTAAAGGTGTAGGTTATCGTGGGATAATATTCACCGAGTGGTTCTTCAATAACACTGCTGCACTCAATGGTACCCGGCGTTGTGGGTGCATGATTGGTTTTAATGGTAAAGGCATCATCCGAAATATCTTCGACACTTGCATCTGATTTATCTGCAACACGGATGAAGCAGGTTTTACCGGATAACTCTACTGGTAAAGTCCACGGGTATGATCCAAACGATGATTCTCCCGGCTTTACAGATGTAGTGTTGATTGCCGTCCAGTTTTGACCGTTATCGACAGAGTATGAAAGCATGGCTTCAGTGAGCTTTTGGTCATTGCTTGCCCAGTGGATATGTACGGCTTGTCCGATTTCAAAGGTTTCACCTCCATTTGGTGACCAAAGCCCTACACCCTCACCGTACACCGGATCTTGAACAAGATTATACTTCTTCTCTTGCACCAATGTCTTGTAGTCCGGGGCATCGACCGATAGACTGGCATCGATTTCGTACGACCGTACCGGTCGGCCAAAACCATCATATTCAATTCGTCGCGAAGGATTATTGTTGGCATCGACTGTAAGTACAATCTGTCGCCAGTCGGAGTCATAGTACGAAGTGGTAGGTAAGGCATCCGCTGGGTAAAACCGAATATCATCAATGTAGGCTTCGACCCCATTGGGAGAGCCTACATAAACACGCACACCCCAATTATGAGTCCAATCGCTAATGTCTGTCGAAGCAGGAATGCGCATTTCAAGGTATTCCCATTGACCCGTTGCCGCTTGCGTTGCTCCTCTGACACCAAATGATTGAACTCTTGTTGATACGGTAAATGGAAGTTTGTTGTTGGTGATATGGCGGTAATCACCATCCATGACCAATGTCCCATTCATTACATAGACCCACGCGCTCAAGATGTAGTCAGTGTTTTGTTGGATTCGGATATTACGGGATGGTCCAAATTTGTTACTCGTTATTGGCAGAGAAACATATATTGACATGTCTGAGAAATGCCCCTTGGTCGAGCTAAGCACACTACCGCTTTTTTCCCAGCCACTTGCATAATCCAGGTAACCGGCATGGTCACTGCTGTTATCATAATTGCAGGTGTAAAATGCGCACTCATCGTATGTGGCATTTGTTACGTCTGCAACAACAACCCGATCATTGTTCCCTCGGATAGCCACGCTATGCAATCCACCCGCAGCAGATGTTTCCAGCACTCGTCCGTACTCGTCATATTTCTCAACCCGTTTTGCGAACACCCAATTAGGGTTGTCTGCGTCTGCTGAGAGTAGGTAGTCTGCGTAATTAAAAACCGGCATACCATCGCTGTTCATTGGTACTTTCCAGGCATGTGTATCCCTATGTCGCCAGCGAGTGCCTCCCGCCACATTCATGTTCTCATAAGTCATAACATTTGAAGAAATGACAACTGGCGTGGCGGTTGCATCCGCCTTATAGAGCGTTTTCGATCCATAGGGTAGTGCAATCATGTTGAGATTTTGCATCCCGGCATACTCGCTCATCTCGAAAGCGTAGGTGGTCTCATTGATTGTAATCCGCCCGTCGCTATGTGTTGTTGTTATTCGGGAGGGCATACCGTTTTCGTTATTGTATTCAGTCGCTGTTTCCGAGGCAACACCATCACGAGTACTACTCACCGTAACGGCACGTTTCTGGTATAAGTTATCCGGCCAGCCTGCCTCCTGGTATATGCTATACTCTGTTGACTGACTGGTTACAGCAGATGAGGTGCTGAGTAAAGAACCATTTAGCTTTATATCATCATTCTCAAAATAGTGAATGATAGAATTTTTTATGTCGGGTAATTTCATGGTAACCTTTTGGTACATTGCAATTCCGGCAGCAGCGTTGAAGTTAGCAT
>WJJU01000459.1 GCA_014729595.1 Chitinivibrionales bacterium | reverse complement strand
TCGTATGCCTGCATCGCGTAGCGGGCCGCTTCCTGTTCCGCGATTTTTTTGTTCGGCCCCTTGCCTTCACCCATTACGATGCCGGATATTTGTATTCTCACGGTGAACTGTTTAGCATGTTCGGGGCCGGTGGTGTTGACAACCGCATAGCGCGGAATACCCAGTCCGTCGCGTTGCGCCATCTCGAGAATCGCGCTTTTGTAATTGATGTAGCGTTTGTCGCTAAGAAATTCGTCGATGCGTCCGAAAAGTGTCCTGTCAAGTAGCTCGCGCACGGCTTCAAGCCCGCCGTCCAAATAGAGCGCGCCCAAAACGGCTTCGAAGGCGTTGGACATTATCGACCGGTGAGCGCGGCCGCATGACTTGCGTTCCGATTGCCCCAAAATCAAGTGCGATCCGAGTTCGATTGACGCGGCCACGTCGCCAAGAATCTTTCGGCTGACAATCAAAGACTTGATTTTGGAAAGCTGCCCTTCGGACTTTTCCGGATATTTGCGGTAAAGGTGTTCGGTGACAAGGCAGTTGAGAACCGCATCGCCCAAGAACTCCAGGCGTTCATTGGACAGCAATCCCTTGCGATCGGCCGAATCAGTCGAGGACTTGTGAACCAGGGCTTGACGGAGCACGGTTGGATCGTTAAACCGGTGCCGCAATATCTTTTGAAGCCTCGAGAGCGATTCCCCGCAGGCGTCAGGCTCGCTTCCGACTGATGCTATCAGCTTTCTTACCCGTTTAGCCGTCGTTCTGAGAAGACTCATACTTTTTAATGATCAAGGCCGCATTGTGACCACCGAACCCGAACGAATTACTCATTGCGTACGTCACGCGCTTTTCGACCGCCTCGTTCGGCGTATAGTTAAGCGGGCATTCGGGGTCGGGATCTTCGTAGTTAATTGTCGGTGGTATTATTCCGTTACGAATCGCCAACGTCGTCGCAATGATTTCAAAGCCGCCCGACGCCCCCAGAAGGTGGCCGGTCATGGACTTTGTTGAGCTGATGGCCAGATTATCGGTGTGGTCTCCGAACACTTTGGCAATCGCGGCGGATTCATACTTGTCGTTGAGAGGGGTCGAAGTGCCGTGAGCATTAATATAGCCTATCCGCTCAGGTGACAGTTCCGCGCTTTTCAGCGCCATTCGCATGGCTCGTTGCGCGCCCTCTCCACCCGGCGAGGGGGCGGTTATATGATGTGCGTCGCCGGTAGCGCCATAGCCTACGACTTCGCCGTAAATTGTCGCCCCACGATCCAATGCATGTTCCAAGGTTTCGAGAACCAAAATCCCGGCACCCTCTCCCATCACAAACCCATCACGTTTCTTATCAAAAGGCGAACTTGCCTTCCAAGGCTCATCGTTGCGCGTCGACAAGGTCTTAGCCGAGCAGAAACCCGCTATGCCCAGCGGGGTTATCGTGGCCTCGGTACCTCCACAGATCGCAACATCCATCATGCCGGCCCGCATCGCAAGCATCGAGTCTCCAACGGCGTGGGCACCCGAAGCGCAGGCGCTTACAAGGCTGTAATTGGGACCCCGCAACCCAAGTTTCATCGAGACCATCCCCGACGCCATATCGGGAATCATCATGGGAATGAGGAACGGCGAAACCCGGCTAGGTCCGCGCTTTATGAGTTTTGCGCACTCCGCCTCCAAGGTCGATAATCCCCCAATGCCCGTCCCGATGACCGTCCCAACGCGATCGGTGTCGATCGACGAAAGATCGATTCCCGAGTGCTCGACGGCCATGTGTGCCGCGGCGATGGCGAAAAGGACAAAGCGATCCGTCCGCTTTGCCTCTTTCAGGTCGACATAACGGGTGAACTCGAGATCCCGTACTTCTCCCGCAATTTTGCACGGATAGTCGGAAACGTCAAACGCCGTAATCGCGTCAATCCCCGATTTCCCCGCGCAAAGCGAATTCCAAACAGTGTCCAAATCGTTGCCGATTGGACTGACAACTCCCATTCCCGTAACCACGACCCTATTGGACATGGATTTCACACCCTCTGTAGTTTAGCGGAGACTGTTGCTTCGGCCTTTTATTCACCGGCGATAACCCCACTCATGCATTGTAATACGTTACTTTGGAAAATTGGTCGAACTCCCCCGCGATAAATACCTTGTCCCGCGCGGGAACTCGACCAAATGAAGAGAATCCGTTGTCGGATCTCAACAATTATAGCTT
>WJJU01000458.1 GCA_014729595.1 Chitinivibrionales bacterium | reverse complement strand
GAGGATTCCGTCCGAATCGATCGGGTCGAACCAACAGCCGCCGAGATGCTGTTCGGACCGGTCGCCACAACAGCTTTAGATACCACCTTGTTTGATCTGATTATTGAGCGCGACGACGGTGGAACTTTGACTATTGTCGGTGCTAAGACAATGGAGCGGGTGACGGTGATCGTGGATTCTTCCGCAAACATTACCTATACCGGCAGCGCCCCCCGCTATGAAACCTACACGTTCTATCATGATTTCCGTCGCTGTCCCAACGAGGTCTTACCTGATTGGTTCGAGTCGTTCCTGGATGAAAATCGGCGCTAAAAGTAGTTACTTTATGCTCTCGGGGCTGAGCGTTCTACTGCTCCGAATTTTTCGCCGGGCACACCGGTGAGTTCGAGAGCTTCAGTGCCCAATGTAACCGGAGTGCCCTGGGGACCCCGTCTCCGCGGGGTGGGAAGATAGTTGGGGCCATATTTGTATACGAATTCCGGGGACTGCCTTCCCGGGTATTTATCTTATCGTGCTTGCTGGACGCATCTCCGCCGACCCAACAGTATGAATTCTCGTTCCGTTCCCAAGTGGTAAGCATGGGCCGGTGTTTGCGCCCAAGAAACAAGTTTGACATCAATATGCGATCAGCAATCGTGCATGAAATTTGTGGATAAAGAAAACCCCCGAAATTGCCTTTTTTTGACCATTCCGGGGGCATCTTTTAAGTGGCGCCTCGCAGAATCGAACTGCGGACACGGGGATTTTCAGTCCCCTGCTCTACCGACTGAGCTAAAGCGCCAAATCTTGTCTGCTTCGCTTCAGAGGATACCAAATATACAAACGGGCGGACTGGAAAGCAAGGTATTCGTAAATTTCAGTCGCAATTAAATGTCACCGGGAACCTTCGGTCGCTTAATGATCGGCCGGCTCAGGTCAAACCGGCGATGCTCCGTCTTCCCTTAGGCGCCTTTCAGACTCCGAATATGCTCACGATCAATCTGATAGCAAGTTTGGTCCGCTAAATACTCCTTCAAATCCAGTACACCCTGAAAATCATTGATAGAGTCGGTCGGCTGTTTGCGGATGATTCGAATGTCGATCATATTATAAACTATAAAGCCGAAATCATCGGTAGTGCTCACACCCCAGCTTTGGAGAACATCCCACCCCAACGGGCCAAACTGCTTTGCCGCCAGTTCCGCGAATGCCCCCGCCAATTCCTGACCGGTAAAATGACGCTTTTCGCCGGTTTTGGCTCTATTGTAATCGAGACCATTCAGTACGAAGACGTAGGCCTCAATTTTATATCGTGTGTCACGGCCCGATTCGATTATCTTGCTACGAATCGTCTCGAGAATTGACTCGTTTATCATTGGTATTCTCCGCTCGTGCTACGGTTACTACTTTTGTGGGACCGTTGATTAATGGATTGGTGATATCTATTGTGTATTGCCCATCCTCAATAAAGCGTGACTCCAGAAGATATTGGCAAGCGTTTTTATGTGCATTGAATTGATCCATGGCTTCCGGCGGAACGGCTTCCTTCGACGGCAGACGTACCGCGAGTGGATTTACGAATCGACCATGCCGTCTCATACGATAATCCAGGTGAGGACCGGTCGCCAGGCCGGTTGCTCCAACCGTCCCTATCAATTCTCCCTGCCGCACCTGAGTGTCTCGGCTGATCCCACGAGCGATACCATGAAGATGCCCGTAATAGGTTTCGAATGCGTCGCCGTGGGCAATTCGTATATGTTTGCCGTAACCGCCTCGGGTGCCTACGAATGTAATTTTCCCGTCGGCGGCCGCATATACGGGTGTACCTCGCGGTGCGGCGTAATCGATGCCCAAATGCGGTCGGACAATCCCCAAAATTGGATGGCGACGGCGGTGTGTGTAACCTGAAGATATTCGACTGAAGCGGAGCGGTGCTTTCAGGAATTGTTTTTGAACCGAGCGCCCTTCAAGGTTGTAATAATCCAAACGCCCTTCTTTATCGGCCAGCCCAATCGCCCAGTGAGTACGTCCGTCGTTTACATATTTAACGGCAAGTACATCACCGTATTGGTCGAACCGCCCTTGCACATATTCTTTTTCGAATATTATACCGAACTGGTCACCCTTGCGCGGGTCGATAAAGAAATTGATGTCCCATGCAAGGATCATGGCGATTTTGCCGACAAGTGCATCGCTTACACCGTAGCAGTGCAAGTCTTCCGACAAACTGCTTTCGAGGCTGCCTTTGACGACCGCGCGATGAATTGACCGGCTGAGCGCCCATTTTTCGGCTCGTAGACCTTCGTGGTTGCGTTGCAGAACATAACGACACTTCATGCCGTAGTAGTAAGAGAGCGACATGAACGTACTGTCGGCGGCGGTGGAAAGGACAATTGAGTCGCCGGGGTGAATTGCGGTTAGCCCCGCTGACTCCAGCGGCGCATAGTACTCGATCGCTTCGGCGTTGCTGAGCCCTAATTTGGTAAGCGCGCTCGCAAATGTGTCACCGGATCTAACGGTATAGCTGCTCAGTAGATTGGCGGGCGAAGGAGGAGGGGCTGAGGGTGCTTCCCTTATCGAATGCGTGGGCGGTAACCTGGTTACTTCGGTTGTCGTATGATTGCAAAAGTACCAGGATATTGAGATCGCCGTCAGAACAAAAAGAGACCGCATCAATGGGAAGCGCGCGATACGGCCTTCTGAGTAATTTGCTTTCATGAACCAGTCAGGTTTCCTCTTAAGGACTCGCGAGTGTTCCGTATCAAAGACCGATGGAATTTAATCGCAAAAAAAATGCCGTTTCCGCCGCGACCCGAAAGGACGCATATCGGGAATAAGCAACCGATGTGCTACCAGAACGGATGCGATAAAGGCTTGCGATCGATTCCGGCTATTGGTGCCCCGGAACACAGGGCGCTCCTACGGAATTTTGACCATTTGAGACGGATTTTTTCCGGCCTTGAATGTCATGCTTTTTGTAATTTCTTTTCCTCCTTTTACAAACCGCATCGTATGAGTCCCGGCGGTAATTTTTAGCTCGGCGATATTGGTCCGTCCAATTTTTTCCCCGTTCATGTACACGTCGGCCACCGGTGGAATCGAGGCGATGAATATCGTACCGGGTGCTCCGCCTCCGGTTGAAGCCGCGGGTTGTGATTGCGGCGTGGACGGAGGAGGGGCGGATTGCCTGGTTGGAGTCGGCTTGGGTGAAGTCTCGGCAGGCTCGCTCGACGGTGTCGTCGATGCTACAGCCTCCGGCTCCGGTTTCGGTTTCGGTTTCGGTGCCGGTGCCGGTGCCGGAGGTGGTGCCGTTCTCTCCGGCTTTTCGTTAAGTGCGAAATGCTCCGATTTGCTGCCGCCGGTGTAATCGGTTGACCGTTTTTCCGTCTGGTAACCCGCTCGACTGACTTCGATTGAGACGGAGCCGTACACTGAGGGGTTTTCCCACGTGTAAGGAGTTGTCCCTCGTCGTTCGCCGTCGATCGTAACAACGGCCGCGGAAGGACTCGAGGTAATTTGGAGCTTGTTGGCGACGGGAGGAGGGCTTGGCGCACGCCGTGTGACCGGTTTAGGCTTCGGTCGACTTGCTCGACGTGTCGGAGCCGGACGGGAGCGCGGTGGTTTTGCTTTGCGCGCAACCGGTTCAGGCTTCTTCTCGACTTCCTCCACCGCCGTCATGGTATCCTTGGTGCTGCTGTCAGTCTCAACCGTGACTTGAGGAACTTCCGGTTCGGAAGTTACCGGAGTGGCGGCTTGCTTGGGTTTTGAGGATGATGGCTTGAGAAAGTTGGTATAGGCATACCAACCGCTACCGCCTAATGCGACGAGTACCAATATCATCACGATAATGAGCGCCGCGGGTGATTTCGGCTTATCCTTTTTGTCGAACAAATCCCTCTCGAAACGATCCGCCTGAGCATCCTGTCCCGCTCCCGGACCTCCCTGAGCGCTTGGCTGAGGCTTCGGCGTCGTGTAGGACGGCCCCGAGGGTGGTGGAGGCGGTGGCGGTGAAGACGGTGGCCGTTGGCTCGGTGGCGGAGGGGGCGGTCCTTGCGGCGGCGCCTGTCGCGGTCCGCCTGAAGGTGATTGCCCGCCGGGGGCGTCTTCGCCCAATGCAAATACGCCGCCAAGTTCGGAACGAAGATCTTCGAATTCGGATTGTGGCTTCGCCTGCGACTGCTGACCGGCTTGATCTTTGAGCCGCTGTATGTCCGAAAGGCTGAAACT
>WJJU01000457.1 GCA_014729595.1 Chitinivibrionales bacterium | reverse complement strand
CTCCGGTCCGGACAGATACTCGTTTTTTCAAATACGGCTACCCCCCCGATACCGGCCGCAACTAATTTCACCATGAAACAGTCTTTTTAATGAAGAGCCGAAGCAATTTGGAATGCTCGTGAAAAAAAACGTCGACGGCGGAAGACGAAGGTCCCTCAACGGTAATCCGGATCGGAGGGGGAACTACATCCTGTACTGGATGCAGCAGTCGCAGCGCGAAGCATGGAATGATGCCCTTGAGTACGCCGTCGCGGAGGCAAATAGTAGAAAGAAACCGATTTTGGTCGCTTTCGCTTTGACCGAAAGCTTTCCCGAAGCCAATGCTCGCCACTATGTGTTTATGCTTGAAGGGCTGGTGGGGGTCGAGGAAGCTTTGGCAAAAAGGGGCGTTGGAATGGTCGTGCGGTTGGGCGATCCCCGCGTTGAAATCCCGAAGCTTGCGCGCGATGCGGCGCTTCTAATTTGCGATAAAGGTTATTTGCGTGTGCAAAGGCAGTGGCGTACCGCCGTCGCCGCAAACGTAAATTGCCCCATGGTGGAGGTGGAGGGTGATGTTGTTATACCCGTGGATTCAGCTTCCGCAAAGGAAGAGTTTTCCGCGGCAACCCTTCGTCGCAAGATTCAACCTCTAGTATCCGATTACCTTAAGCCCTTATACCGAATCAAGCCGAAAAGCGATTCGCTGGGGATCAAGCTTGATTCATTCGATATCGGCCGACCACGTGTGCTTGTTTCGAAACTGAAGATCGATCAAAGTGTTCCGCCCGTGAATTGGCTTCGAGGTGGAACCGCTCAAGCGCGCCGGAAATTAAAATATTTTATTGCGCGGCGCCTTGATCGCTTTGACGAGCTTCGCAACGATCCTTCGCATAATTACCAGTCTCAGCTTAGCCCGTATCTTCATTTCGGCCAGATCTCACCGCGCGAAGTCGCGCTGGCCGTCGCGGGGACGGAATCACCGGGAAAGAATGCGTTTTTGGAGGAGTTGATCGTTCGACGCGAATTGGCGATTAACTTTGTCTATCACAACGAACACTACGACAGGTATGAGGGCATACCGGAGTGGGCCCGACAAACGTTGGCCGCCCACGCCCGCGATAAGAGAGCCGCCCACTATTCAGCCCGGGAATTGGAAGAGGCCCGAACTCACGATCCATATTGGAACGCGGCGCAGACGGAAATGGTCGTTCGGGGAAAAATGCACGGCTACATGCGCATGTACTGGGGGAAGAAAATTCTTGAATGGTCCAAAACACCTCAAGAGGCGTTCAGCACGGCTCTTTTTCTCGATAACAAGTACTTTTTGGATGGTCGTGACCCTAACGGCTACACTGGTGTTGCGTGGTGTTTCGGTAAGCATGATCATCCGTGGACTGAGCGAAAGGTGTTTGGGAAAGTGCGCTATATGAATGACAAAGGGCTTCGGCGAAAGTTCGATATGGATGGATACTTGGCAAAAGTGAACACGTGGAAAGATGAGACAACCACGCTTGAAGCTGTCCGATAACCGTAACCGGTTCATTCAATGTACTTGACAAATGCCGTTTGCGGGGTCGTGGCTGATAAGTACTCCACTGCGAATTCCGCCTTTTCACACATGATTTCGCAGCTTTAGTTCCGCCGGATGAGGATGCAAATAGTACTGTGGTTTAAGGTAAGCAATATCGTACTTGCGTACGTAGTGCTGAAGAAGTACAATGGGTACGATGAGCGGTATTAGTTCATCACGATATTGCTCAAATATGTCCCACATTTCCCGTTTCTCGTCGGCGGTTAGAAGCGTTTTAAAATAGCCGGCGATGTGCTGAAGCGTATTGAGGTTCTTGCGGGTCGTTGCCGTCAGGGAGAGCCCACTAAGCAGTATGGCTATATACGACTTTCGAGTCGCCGCGATACCATGGGTTTGAATATTTCCGACAAGGCGCCCCAGCGTCCGAAGGTGGCGTGGGCTATGAGCCATGATGAGGTATTTATGATTTGCATGAAAGGTCACTAGCCCGGCGCGAGTGCCGTTCCGTGACTCGTACTCTTTCCAGCGCGAAAAAGTAAAAATGCGTTCGATGAAATTTTCGCGGAGAACCGGATCGTGCAGTCGCCCTTCATCCTCGACCGGGATGGTTGGAAGATGAGCAACGAACCCGCGGGCAAACAAGCCCGCCCCTCGTCGGCAAGGCATGCCGCGCTCGGTATAAACCTTCACGCCCTGCATGCCGCAACTCGGGGATTTAGTCTTGAAAACAAACCCACACAAATCTTCTCGTTCGAGTTCCCTTGTGCGTTCCCGAACCCAATTTTGCATGCGCTCCGTTAAATCTATGCCGCTTTTGACCGTGAAAAGTCTTGGCGCTTCCGGATCTCCAACCAGCCGGATCGGCTCGCGCGGTACCGATAGGCCGCATTCCACTTCCGGACACACCGGCACCCACTCAACATAGCGACCAAGAATATCGCGAAGATAACGGTCGAGCTTATGAGTTCCGTCGTAGCGCACGTTGTTGCCGAGAAGGCATGAGCTGATACCCATCCGTATGTTCAGTGG